>DATEZK010000215.1:0-3168 GCA_035255665.1 Candidatus Limnocylindria bacterium | reverse complement strand
CGGCCTCAGCGCAATCCTCTTCGTCGGCGCGGCGGCGACCTTCCCAGACTCCGCTCCCGATCCGGCCGCTCGACCGCGGGTCTTCTTCGATCAGCGCGCCGTGCTGCCGCCGGGTCGAACCATCGGCGATGCGCAGCGGCGCGTCGCGGGCCCGCTCCAAGCCATCGTCCCGCTGCAGCGCGGGATCTCGGACACGGCGCGCGAGGCGGCGGGGCTTCTCCTCACGCTCCTACTCACGGCCTCCACGCTTGTGCTCGCGAACGATCAGGTCGTGGCCGTGTATCGCGCGTCGCTCGGCGGTTGGCGATCGCAGGCGCGCGTCTTCGCGGCCGGTCTCGTCGTCCTCGGTCTTGCGGCTTCCACCGCCGCGCTCGCGTGGGTCGTGTACCTCAACTTCGTGACGAGCGCGCTGCGCGAGACGCCGTTCGGGCCCGGCACCGCGCTGCAGGTCGGCCTCACCGCGTTCGCGGTCGTGTGCGTCTTCGCCCTGCTCGCCGTGCTCGTCGGCTTCGCCGCGACGGCCTGGCGTCTGGGTGACGCGCTGCTGCGCACACGCGCGCTCTCCAGGTTCCAGACGCAGATCCCGGCACCGGTGGTCGCGCTCGCCGGCGCGACGATCCTCTTCATCCTCTGGCAGATCCCCGCGCTCGGCGCGTTCGCGCTGGCCGCGGTCGTCGCGTACGCGCTCGGCGCGGTCGTGACCGCGCGCCTCATCAAGGAAGGGGTGACCACGTGACCGCCGCGAGCGTGAACGTGAATGTCGTAAGAGGCATGGTGTCGACCTGGCCGGGTCGCATCTTCGCGATCGTGCTGGCGGCGGTGCTCGTCGGCGGCGCGATCATCATCGTGCGCGGCAACGGCGGCACTGCGCCAGTGACATATCGCACGGCCGAGGCATCGAAGGCGAGCATCGCGCAGACGGTGGCGATCTCGGGATCCATCAACCCATCCGGCCAGGCACGCCTCAACTTCCGCAGCAGCGGTCGTCTCAGCGCGATCCTCGTCAGCGTGGGTCAGCAGGTCACCGCGGGCCAGGAGCTCGCGCGCATCGAGGCGACGGATCTCGAGAACTCGCTCGCCAACGCGCAGAACAGCCTCGCGAGCGCGCTCTCGAACCTGCAGCGACAGAACCAGTCTTACTCGGACGCGCAGCGCAGCCTCGAGAACGCCCGCAAGAACGCGAGCACGGACGTGGCGAACGCGCAGTCCGCTCTCGCGAAGATGAAGTCGAACTTCGCGTCCGCGAAGTCGAACTATCAGGGACTCACCGCGGCCGCGACGGCCGATGTCTCGGCCTTCCAAGACAGCCTCGGGGCGTTCCAATCCCAGATCGACGCGCTCATCGCGCAGATGAGCCAGATCGTTGGCGGCGGAGACACCGGCGATCTTCGTAATGCGCTGAACTCCATCACGTCGGCGAAGTCACCCGCGCTGCAGAACGCGCAGGCGAACTCGCTGAGTCTGCTCACGCCCGCACTCTCGGAGTACCAGAGCGCACGAAGCGCGACGCTTTCGCTGATCGCAGACTTCGAGTCCGCGCTCGCCGCCGGTAGCGACACGACCGCCGTCGCGGCCAGCTACCAGACAGCGCAGACGAACTACGCCATCGCGCTGTCGCGCCTGACGAGCGCGCTGGACACGACCTCCTCGGTCCTCACGACGATCCAGACCAGCGTGACGAGCGCGCAGGCTTCCCTAAACACGCAGTCCACGAGATCGCTACACGATCCGTTCGACCAGTGGCGCGCCGCGCTCGCGACGCTGTACACCCTCGTCGGGAGCGAGCAGCAGCGTGTGTCGACGCTCAAGCTCAAGCTGTCGCAGGCGACGTCGTCCGCCAACGCGCTGACCGACGCGATCAACGGCGGCTACGTCAGCGCGGTCCAGAACGTCCCAGCGGTGATCGACCGCACCAGCCAGACCGTGCAAAGCGCGGAGACGACGCTCGCGTCCAAGCCCGCGGACATCCAGAGCGCGCAGAACACGGTCGCGTCGGCACAGCTCTCCGTCGCGACCGCTCAAGCGAATCTCGAGTACGCGACGCTGCGCGCACCGAGCGCCGGCGTGGTCCAGGCGATCAACGGCACCGTGGGTGAGCCGGCGTCGTCGAGCACCACGTCGCCGGTCGTCCTGCTCGCGAACACGGGCACGGTCCAGCTGCACGGCACTGTCGGCGAGTCCGAGGTCTCCAAGCTGAAGCTCGGCCTCGTGGCGAACGTCACGGTCGACGCGCTCGGCGCGGCGACGCGCATGACCGGCAAGGTCACCGGCGTCGACCCGGTCGCCACGATCCAGCAGGGCGTGCCGGTGTACGGCGTCGACGTCACCATCGACATCGCGAACGCGGCGCTCAAGCCGGGCATGAGCGGCACGGCGAGCGTCATCCTCGTGAGCCGCCAGGACGTGCTGACCGTCCCGAACCTCGCGGTGAGGACGCAGGGGGCGCGCCGCTACGTGCAGGTGTTAAAGGACGGCCAGCCCGTCGACGTCGAGGCGACGTTCGGCATCGCCAACGACACGCTCACCGAGGTCACCGGCGGCGACCTGAGGGAAGGCGACCTCGTCATCCTGCCGCAGGCTCGCGCGGGTGCGACCGTCGCGCCGAACCGGCAGATCCCGGGTGGGCCAGGCGGCGGCGGGATCGTGATCCGTTGACCGTCGTCGATCGTGCGTCCGTGCCGTACCGGCACGGCGCCGCGGCCGCGACGCGACCGGTGGTCCGGCTGCGCGGCATCACGAAGACGTACCGCATCGGCAAGGAGATCGAGGTCCACGCCCTCGCCGGAGTGGATCTCGACATCAACGCCGGTGAGTTCGTCGCGATCATGGGCCCGTCCGGGTCCGGCAAATCGACGCTGATGAACGTGCTCGGCTGCCTCGACGTCCCCGACGCCGGCACCTACGAGCTGGCCGGGGAGAACGTCGGAAAGCTGTCGGACGACCAGCTGGCCGCGATCCGCAACAAGCACATCGGCTTCGTGTTCCAGACATTCAATCTGCTCTCGCGCCTGAACGCGGTGGAGAACGTAGAGCTGCCGCTCGTGTATGGCGGGAATCGTCACGACCGCCGTGCGCGCGCCCTCGCGGCGCTCGGCGCCGTCGGCCTCGCCGACCGCGTAAAACATCGCCCGAGCGAGCTATCCGGCGGTCAGCAGCAACGCGTCGCGA
>DATEZK010000214.1:0-3100 GCA_035255665.1 Candidatus Limnocylindria bacterium | reverse complement strand
CTTGGTCTAGTACGACTGCGCGCTTGCGGCGAGATGCCGAACGCGATATGACACACCACACACGGCACTTCTCCCAGCGCGCGCCAAATATTTGGGGAGGCCTCATGCAGGACGAGAACACTGGGAACGATTGGTCATCGCAGAAGCAGCCTGGGTCGATCTGGCCCGCACCGCAGCCAGCCGGGACGCCGCCGACGCCACCGTCATCGACGAGTGGCGGCAAGTCGGGTGGCGGGTCCATGGGCGGCGGATCTTCGATGGGCGGCGCCGCCAAGCCAAGCGGTCGTAAGAGCACCGCGCGCAAGAAGACGACCGCGAAGAAGAAGACGACAGCTCGCAAGAAGACCGGTCGCAAGAAGACGACCGCCAAGAAGACCACCGCGCGCAAGGGGACCAAGCGCAAGACCACCGCGCGCAAGGCCACGCGGAAGACCACTCGACGCAAGTCCACCGCGCGCAAGAGCACCGGCCGCAAGCGCCGGCGCTAGGCCGCGCTCGCGCTGAAACGTGACACGCCGCCCAAGTGGGCGGCGTGTCTCATTTGCTGAAGAAAACGCCTAGTTGCGCTTGCCGCGCCCCATCCCGGGCTTCCGCCCATGGTTGGCCTTCTTGCTGCGCCAAGCCAGCTTGCCGCGCGTCTTCTGCTTCTTTTGCCCCTTGCTCATGCGGCGTCGTGCCCTCCACTAAAGAGATGGAGCTGCAGCGCCCGCGTCGGCGGGGCGATCAGCTCGGTCACGAGCCATTGTGCGATGTCAGCGCCTCCGGCGTCGGCGGCGAGACCCACGCGCGACCTGGCGCTCTCGAGGCGCTTTCGTGTCGTGCGCGGATCGAGGCCGATCGCGCGCGCGGTGTCCGCGAGCGGACGCTCGAGCACGTCCCGCAACACGAAGACGCCGAGGTCGGCGCCGCGCAGGGCGTGGCGGCCAACGAGGTCGCGCAGGCCGGCGCCGAACAGGCGTCCGGTCGCCACCGCATCGCGGATGGTCGACGCCGCCTCTCCGTCGAGCTCCCCGATACGCAGGAGCGCGGTGACCTCGCCGTCGGGCAGATGGCGCGCCTGCTCGAGTGACGCCAGGAAGCGTTGGACCACGACGTCGTCGGAGACCGCGGGCATGGGGTCCCCCGCGGGTGTGGCGGCGATGCGACCCAGAGCCGCGGCGAGGCCGCGGCGCAGTCCGTCGAGGTCGCCGAAGCGCACGACCTCCACGACCGCCGGATTGCCGAGGAGCAGTCGCGACACGGTGCGGTCCCGCTCGACGACGAGGATGACCGGCACGGCGTGCTCGCGCGCGAGCTCCACCTCGATGCCGACCCCGAATGAGGGAATGCCGCCGTACGCCACGACGACGCGCGCGGAGGTCACATGCGCGCGGTCGATGTCGTACACGGCGCGAGGTTCCAAATGGGCGGCGGCCACGGGATCGCTGACGCGGTGGGGAAGATAGGCGCGGAGGCCGACCGACTCCACCACTTCCGCCAGCAGCTCGTAGAAGAGCCGCATGCGCGCGCCTTCATCGAGCGCGGTGAGCGCGCCCGAGACGTACGCCTCGCCGGTGCGGACTGTGGTCTCGCCGTCCATGGGCGCTCGATTGTGGAGTGGTCGTCAAGGGAAACCTAGAATCGCGCGGTGCCGGAGACACGTCTCCCGGACCATTTGCGGCGCTATCCGCTCTTCGCCAAGCTCGCCGACGCCGAGGTCGCGCAGCTTGCCGAGCGGATGCGCATGCGCTCGTTCAAGCGCGGCGAGATGCTCTTCCGCAAGGACGATCCCGGCATGCATCTGTACGTCGTGCTGTCCGGGGCGGTGAAGATCGCGCTCCCGGGCGAGTTCGGTCAGGAGGCCCTCGTCTCCATCATGCGCACCGGGGACTTTCTGGGAGAGCTCTCGCTCTTCGACGGCAGCCCGCGCTCCGCCTCGGCGACGGCGCTCGAGGACACCAAGGCCGCCCTCCTCGCGCGGGACGACTTCCTCACGTTCCTCGAGGCGCACCCGGCGGCTGTCCGCGTCGTGCTCGACGCGCTGGCGAGGACCATCCGCCGGCTGTCCGACCGGGTCGAGGATCTGATCTTCCTGGACGTGCCGAGCCGGGTGGCGAAGTACCTGCTCGACCTGGCGCAGTCCGACGGGACCGCGACCGGCACCGCGAAACTCGAGCTCACCCTAACGCAGGACGAGCTCGCCGCGTTCATCGGGGCATCACGAGTGTCGGTGAACCGCGTGCTTGGCGATCTGGAACGGCGCGAGATCATCGGGATCCGCCGCCGCCACATCGTCATCGTCGACCCCGAGCGGCTCGCCAAGGAGATCCGGGTCTAGTGGCGCGCAAGCGACCACTTGTCCTCGTGGTCGAGGACGATCCCGCGCTGGGCGACGTGATCCTCACGGCGCTACGCGATGACGGTCTGGACTCAAAGCTAGCAAGCGACGGCGACGAGGCGATGCGACTGGTCGATGAGCTCGAGCCCTCCTGCATGGTCCTCGACCTCATGATGCCCAGGCGGGACGGCTTCTCCGTGCTCCGCGAGCTGCGATCGGACGGCCGCCTCGCGAAGATGCCCGTGGTGGTCGTCACCGCGATGTTCGGGCTATCCGAACGCAACTATGCGACGGAGCTCGGCGCGGCCGACTACGTCACCAAGCCGTTTGAGCTAGACGACCTCGTCGGCCGCGTACGCGCACTGATCACTCCCACGCCGGTCTGAGACTGGGATCCGGCGCGGCCTTGACTTCCGTCTGACCCGCTCTACCTTTCGCGGCTACGGCAGGGGAAGGGTCGCAGTTGGACGAAAGCCTGCAGACGCGTCAGATGAACCGGCGCCTGCTCCTCGAGGACATTTGCTCGGACATCGTTCGCTACCTGCACGCGGCTGGACAGGCGGACGCGTTCGCCAGCGTCACGATCGATCGCGAGTGGAATCTCGGAATCGAGGGTGCGTTCGCGGATCTGCGGGTCGCTCCGGTCGACGCAGCCCCTTACTTCGTGGAGATCAAGACAGGCTACTCGGCGGCGGAGATCGTTGAGCACCTGCGCAGGAAATACCTTCGCGAAACAGCGCGCCTGCGCCGAGCGAGCAAAGTCATCGTTGTCCTGGAGGCGAA
>DATEZK010000213.1:0-4400 GCA_035255665.1 Candidatus Limnocylindria bacterium | reverse complement strand
GCGAATACGCTCGAGCGAGGCCGGAATGAAGGTTTGCCCACCAAACCCCGGATTGACCGACATGATCAGGACCTGGCGCACGATGGGTAGCACCGGCTCCAACATGGCGCTCCGCCTGCACGATGTCCTGTACGTCGCCGGCCGCGGCGTCTCGAATCACACCATGACGCCGTACGACGTCGTATCGATCCTTCTCGCCGACAGTTCGCCGCTGCTCGGCACGCCGCCCGACGATCTGGACGAATACGTCGCGGCGCATCGCGCCGCGCCGGAGGCCGGGAGCGTCGGGCGCGGATCAGACGGCGTCATCCTCGCGGCGCCCTCGCTCCGCGCGTGCGCGATCACGCTGCTCGCGCGACGTCGTGGCGAACCCGGGACGCACGGCCCGAGCCTCGAGCAGGTCTGGGAAGAACTGGTCGCGGAGGCACGGATCTCGGGCGCGCTGATCGGCGCGTTCCCAACGGAGGATGCGACCCCGGGCTGACGTCGCACCCTTAGTCTCTCCGCGACGCGGCGTGGCCGCGTACAAGGAGGAAGTTGTGAACAGGCTGGTACTCGCGACCCTCATGGTCGCGACGATCGTTCTCGGGACCGCGGCGTCCGGTGCGCCGGCGCGAAACGATGACGTTCGTCTTTCGTCATTCCAGGTCGTGATCACATTCGACCGCATGGCCCCGGCGTACTTCCGCTCGGTCTCGGGCCTCAGCGTCGAGATCGATGTCGTCGAATTCCGAGAAGGCGATAACGGTGTGATCCGCAAGCTGCCGGGCCGTGCGAAGTATCCGAACATCGTGCTCAAGCAACCCTTTACGGGCTCAGCCAGCGAACTGCTGAAGTGGACGCTTCGCATCGCCGCCGGAACGCCGGAGGCGAAGAAGGGCACCATCGTTCTCTACGACCAGAAGCAGCAGGTGGTCGCGACATACACCATCACCAGCGCCTGGCCGGTCAAGTGGGAAGGCCCCGACTTCGACGCGAGTAGCAACGAAGTCGCTCTCGAGACGATCGAAATCGCGCACGAAGGTCTGCGTTTGACCGACCCGTAATCTGGAGGCGCAGGCGTGCTCGGTCGCCGGACGACCGAGCACAGCCGGCGGTGGCGTCGGAGTTGCAGGTCAAAGTCCCGTGGACTGGATCGGAGCGATCCTCGAGCGCATCCGCACGATGGAGTGCCCGGCCTGTGGCGCGCGCCTCGCGAGCTGCGCCGTGCGCGGGATCACCGCGGAGCCGCAGGCGCTCGTCGTGAAGCTCGCGTGCACCGTGTGTGGCGAGTCGAGCGTTGCGTACGTCGAACGCGAGGCCGAGAAGACGCCAGCCTTTACGAAGGATGACGTCCTCGACGCGCACGACTTCCTGCAAACGTGGCACGGTCCACTCGCGCAGCTCATCAACAACACGGTCAGCAACAGGACTGTCAACAACAGGGCTTAAGGAGAGAGACATGGCAAAGATCGAGAAGGACATCGTCGTCGATGTTCCCGTCAAAGTCGCGTACGACCAGTGGACCCAGTTCGAGTCGTTCCCCGAGTTCATGGATGGCGTGAAAGAGGTCGTTCAGCTCGACGAGAAACGCCTTCGGTGGACCGCCGAGATCGCAGGCAAGGACCAAGAGTGGGAGGCCGAGATCACCGACCAGGTCCCGGACCGCCACATCGCATGGCGTAGCGTCACTGGCGCGCCGAATGCCGGATCAGTGACGTTCCAGCCCGCCGACGAGGGAAAGACGAAGGTCGCACTCGAGCTCATGTACGAGCCGCGCGACGCGGCCGAGAAGATCGGCGACGTGCTCGGCTTCCGCGAGCGTCAGGTCAGCGGTGACCTCGATCGGTTCAAGCGCTTCGTCGAGTCGCGTGGCGCGGCCACCGGCGCGTGGCGTGGCGAGATCCACGGCGATCACATGGACAAGGGCTCCCGCAGCAAGACCTCTTAGTCGCGGCGCGGGGCGGCGGGGGGGCCGATGCGCCGCCTCGCCTCCCCGCACTGCTATCGTCCGGCCGAGGGTGCTGACAATTCTCATCGCCGACGACTCGACCCACATGCGTGAGCTGGTGCGGATCACGCTGTCGAGCCAGGCATGGCACGTTGTCGAGACCGGTGATCCCGACACGGTCGCGGACCTGGTGAAGTCGGCGAAGCCGGACGTCGTGCTGCTCGACGTGACATTCGAGGGCTTCAAGCACGACGGCTTCGATGTCTGCCGCACCTTGAAGGGCGACGCGGCGACGCGAGATGTACCCGTCGTGATGCTCAGCGCGCATGACAAGGCCGCGGACAAGGCCGAGGGCCGCGCGGTCGGCGCATCCGATTACCTCTTGAAGCCATTCGGCCCGATCGAGCTGATCGACGCGATAAAGAAGGTGCTCGACCTCAAGTAAGTCACCGCCGCGCCTCCGGTGCCATCATGGCGCCGCGATGGATCAGCGTTTCCTCGATTCGCTCCGCGACCAGGTCGCCGCGATCCGCGAGGGCGGCCTGTACAAGAAGGAACGGGTCATCAGCTCGCCCCAAGGTGCTGAGATCGCGGTGCGCCCCGACCTCGAAGTCATCAACTTCTGCGCGAACAACTATCTCGGACTATCGGACGATCCAAGGGTGCTTGCTGCCGCGCATGCCGCGCTCGATCGCTGGGGTTACGGCATGTCATCTGTCCGCTTCATCTGCGGCACGCAGGACATCCACAAGGAGCTCGAGGATCGGCTCACGCGCTTTCTCGGCACCGAGGACACCATCCTCTACGGCTCATGCTTCGACGCGAACGGCGGTCTGTTCGAGACAGTGCTCGGTGAAGAGGACGCGGTCATTAGCGACGCGCTGAATCACGCGAGCATCATCGACGGCGTCCGCCTCTCGAAAGCGAAGCGCTTCCGGTACGCGAACAACGACATGGCGGATCTCGAGCGCCAGCTGAAGGAGGCCGCGTCGAGTCGCTTCAGGCTCATCGCGACCGACGGCGTGTTCTCCATGGACGGGATCGTCGCCGACCTCGGAGCCATCTGCGACCTTGCCGAGCGGCACAAGGCGCTGGTGATGGTCGACGACTCGCATGCGGTCGGCTTCATGGGAGCCCACGGCCGTGGCTCGCACGAAGCGCGCGGCGTCGTCGGGCGCGTCGACATCCTTACCGGCACGCTCGGCAAGGCGCTCGGCGGCGCGTCCGGTGGCTACACCAGCGGCCGCAAAGAGATCGTCGAGCTGCTACGCCAGCGCAGCCGCCCATACCTCTTCTCGAACACCCTCGCGCCGGTCATCGCCGCGACGTCGATAGCCGTCCTCGACCTCATCGAGTCGGCCGGCGATCTGCGCGAACAGCTGTTCGCGAACGCGGCCCGCTTCCGAAAGGGCATGACAGCCAACGGCTTCCGGCTCGTGCCCGGCGAGCATCCCATCGTTCCGGTGATGCTCGGTGACGCAAAGGTCGCGACGCAGGTCGCCGACAAGCTGCTGGCCGAAGGCATCTACGTCATCGCCTTCTCGTTCCCGGTCGTGCCGCGCGATCAGGCGCGCATCCGTGTGCAGTTGTCGGCGGCGCACACATTCGAGCACGTCGACCGCGCTGTGGCCGCATTCGCCAAGGTCGGTCGCGCGCTCGGAGTCATTTAGGAGTGCGCGCGCTCGTCAAGAGCCGCCCAGAGCCGGGAATCTGGCTGGAGGACGTGGAGCGTCCGGCGATCGGCCCGAACGATCTGCTCGTGCGTGTCCGGTACACCTCGATCTGCGGGACCGATCTCCACATCTGGAACTGGGACGCGTGGGCGCAGAAGACGATCCCGGTGCCGCTCGTCATCGGCCACGAGTTCGAGGGATCCGTCGCGGAGATCGGCAGCGAGGTCAGCGGTTTCTCCACAGGTCAACGCGTCGCCGTCGAGGGCCACGTCACGTGCGGTCATTGCCGAAACTGCCGTGCCGGCCGTCGCCACCTGTGCCGCAATGCGGTCGGTATCGGCGTGCAGCGGCCGGGTGCGTTCGCCGAGTACGTCGCGGTGCCTGCCGCGAACGCGTACGCGCTTCCGCCGGGGATGCCCGACGAGATCGGCGCGTGCCTCGACCCGCTCGGCAACGCGGTGCACAGTGCGCTGTCGTTCGAGCTCGCGGGCGAGGACGTGCTCATCACCGGCGCCGGCCCGATCGGTGTCATGGCCGCGGCGGTCTGCCGCTTCGTCGGCGCCCGCTACGTCGTCGTCACCGACCGCAATCACTATCGACTCGCGCTCGCGCGCCGCCTGGGAGCGACGCTCGCGGTCGACTTCACCACCACGACGCTCGATGCCGTGATGAAGGAGCTCGGGATGCTGGAGGGCTTCGACGTCGGGCTCGAGATGTCCGGCAGCCCCGAGGCGCTCCGTTCGATGCTCGCGTTCATGAACCACGGCGGGCGCGTCGCGCTGCTCGGCATCCCGGAC
>DATEZK010000212.1:0-3622 GCA_035255665.1 Candidatus Limnocylindria bacterium | reverse complement strand
GACCACGCCGTCCTCGGCACCGGCCAGCTCCGCGAGAAGGCGCGACGCGTGGCCGTGGCGCTCACCCCTCTTCCCCGCATCGAGGTCGTACTCGACGCTCACCGCGCCGGCCGCATCGGCGATCGCCGCGAGCGCTGCGGGCGCGAGCGGTGCGCGCCCAAGATTGGTCTGCAGCACCACACCCGTCGCGTTGATAACGCGACGGAGGGTGCGGCGGTCGCGATCCGTGAGTCGCCGGCGCGCCGCTTCGGCAGCCGCCGACTCATCGAGCGTGGCGCCAGCCGCCCGTGCCTCCGCGAGCACGTCGCGCACGGCGCGCACGAACCGGTCGCGCGGGAGATCCACATCGCCGGCGGCACGTACGACGGCATCGACGGACGGGAGCCGGCGGCGCGCGTCCGTCGTCACCGCCCAAGCACCGTCAGCTCGCCGGCCCGCATCCGCACGCTCAGCGAGCGCGCACGGAGCGGCTCGCCGTCGGCCTGCGCGGGCAGCTCACGTTCGAGCTCGACATCGAGCGAGCGACCGCGGAACGCGAGAACGTCGCGGCCATTCACGTGCGTGCCCCGATAGAGCTTCGCGAGCGCGACCAGCGAGGACCACCGCCCGAGATCACCTGCGACGACGATATCGAAGAGGCCGTCGTCGACCTTCGCCTTGGGTGCGACGTGCATCCCGCTCCCGAAGTGCGTTCCATTCGCGGCGACGACGAGCAGGTGCTTACCCTCGAGCGCCTGGCCATCGATCTGAAGGCGCATCGGTTGCGGTCGGTAGGTCGCGATCGATACGAGGGCCCCGACGAAGTAGCCCAGCGCCGGACCGACAACGCGCGCGCTCGCCTCGACCCGCTCGGCGACGTGGCCGTCGATGCCGACCCCAGCCGCGTTCACGAAGATGCGGCCGTTCACCTCACCCACGTCGATGACACGACGGCGCGCACCGGCGAGGAACCTCGCGATGTCGCGCCGCTTACGGGGATATCCGAGCGCGCGGGCGAAGTCGTTCCCGGAGCCGATCGGATAGAGCGCGAGCGCCGTGCCGGTGCCGACCAGTCCGTTCGCGATCTCGTTCGCCGTCCCATCGCCACCGACGGCGATGACCGTGCGGCATCCATCCGCCGACGCTTCCCGCGCGATGCGTGCCGCTTCACCCGGAGCGGGCGTCCGGATGATCTCGAGCTTGAAGCCCGACGACTCGAGCTCGTGCGCGAGATCCGCTCCGACGCGCGCGCCCGCGCCATCACCCGCGGCGGGATTCACGATGGCGAGCGTGTGCTCGGAGTCGATGCCGGTCACGAGGACGGTGCGAGCGCTTTCTTGATGGCGTCCTGCTCTTCGTCGGAGAGCTGGTATTTCGAGCGACCGCTCTGCACCGCCTTGGCAAAGACACGCGTGTCGGTCCGGCTGTGCAGGCTCGAAAGCACCACACCGTTGCCCAGCGAATCGAGCAGTGCGATCGCGAAGGACTGGTCACCACCGGCGTCAGAGAACGGGTTGTAGCGGATCACGGCGACCTTCTGGATCGTTCGCTGACTGAGGTTCTCCAGCTCGTGGTGCAGCTTGTTGAGCGCGTCGATGCGCTCGGTGAGGCTGTCGATGCGCTTCAGCTGTCGGTCGAGGATCTCATCGATGCCACTGCTCTCCCCCTCCGGCAGAATGCGGCGCAGCCGGCGGCGGAGCAGAGCCTCGGAGCGCTGTAACCAGACGACCCACGCGCCGAGCACGAGCACGGCCACGACGAGCGCGACGACGAGGAACGAGAGCGTCTGTTCGTCGAGGATCATCGTCGCGGACGATACCCGTTCCGATATGCTGAACGCTCCATGGCGAGACGGAACCGCACACGCTCACGCTCACGACGCGAGACGACCGCATCGCGGCGCGCGACGTCGCCACGTGCGCCCGAGCGTGAGGTCGCACCACGCCAGTCGGGCTACCGCGCGCGCGGGTCGGTGCCGCGCGTCGGGTACTCCCGCGCGGCCGGCGCGCCGTCCGCGGCGCTCGAGCGCGAGTCGCTCGTCGAGCGCGCAAACGTGGCGAGGGACTTCCGCCGGCTCGGACTCACCATCGCGATCGCGATGGTGCTGCTTATCGGCTTGGGTCTTCTTCAGGGTGCCCTTCTCGGTCGCTAGCGTCGTACACTTTTCTCACCGGGCGATTGGCTCAGCTGGTTAGAGCGCTGCGTTCACATCGCAGAGGTCGCTGGTTCGAATCCAGCATCGCCCACAGCAAATACGAGGCGATCTGACGACAAATGCAGCGACCCACCCTATTCCTGACAGTTGGGTTGCCCGGCACCGGCAAGACGACTGGCGCGCGCCTCATCGAAGCGGAGCACCATGCCCTTCGGCTTACCAAAGACGAGTGGATGAAGGCGCTCTTCGGCCCGGAGAATCCACCCTCAGCTTCAGACGTGATCGAGGGTCGCCTCGTCCTGCTGGGTATGCGTGCTCTGGAGCTCGGGACCAACGTTGTGCTCGATTTCGGTCTATGGAGTCGCGACGAACGATCAGCCCTGAGGCAAGCAGCTGCCGACGTCGGAGCCTCGGTCGTGATGCGCTACTTCGAACTCGCTCCCGACGAACAACGGAGCCGTCTCGATCAGCGCTTGGCCGAGGCTCCTCATGAGACTTGGCCAATTTCCGACGAAGAGCTCGCTGAGTTCGCGGTGAAGTTCGACATCCCTAGCGCGGCCGAGCTCGACGGGAGTGAGCCTGTTGGCCAACCGCCTGATGGCTTCGCGAACTGGGGCGAATGGAGGCGACATCGATGGCCGCCATCAGTTCGTTGACTATTCGCTCTGGTGGGCAAGCCTCGTCAACGTGGTAAGAGATTCACCAGCGAATTGCAGATGCCCGCGGTCACGACTACGAGGATCACGGCTAACACCGCGGGCCCGTAGCGTTCCCAAAAGCCGCCCTCCGTGTCGGGCGCGTCTGTTTCGAGGGACTCCTCAACGGACGGGGGTTTGGGGTGCTTCTTCTGTTCCCAATCCCTCATCGCGGAGAGCGTAGACCCGTGCGCTACCTCTGTACGCGGAATTTGAGCGTGGTCCTCTGCCCAGTCTCTAGCACGCCGATCTTCTCAAGCTGTTTCTGTTCGATGGCCAAGTTCTCGAAGAGTCGGAGTCCGGCGCCGAAGAGCACCGGCATGACATCGATGTGAAGCTCGTCGACCAGGCCAGCCTGCAGGAGCTGCTGGATCACGTTCGCACCACCGACCACCTGGACCGCCTTCTCGCCGGCGGCGGCTTCCGCCTGTGCGATCGCTGACTCGACGCCGTCGGTCACGAAAGTGAAGGTGAGATGCTCGTCCTGCTTCGGAGCGACACGCGGTGCGTGGTGCGTCAGGACGAAGATGGGCACCTGGAACTCGTAGTTGTCCACGTACGCGTCAGGGTCCTCCGCCATCTCGAACGTCCTCTTGCCCATGAGCACCGCACCCGTCTCGTCGATCGCGGCGTTCATGTAGGCCGTGCCCCGGAGGTCCGCGAGGTCAGGATAGAGTCGGTCCACGCCGCCGCTCTTGTCAGCGACGAACCCGTCGAGTGAGGTGGTCATTCCTGCGATCACTCTCGTCATTCATCCCTCCCATTCCGTTACCAAAGCCGGGCTTGAAGTCTC
>DATEZK010000211.1:0-11440 GCA_035255665.1 Candidatus Limnocylindria bacterium | reverse complement strand
GGCGCGATCCGCTCGGTGCTGATCGGGATGCGACACGTCTATTACGACCTTCGCGTCGAACGCGCGCTCGCCGGAAGCCGGCTCGCGACGTGGCTGCGTGACGCGCTCTGTCTGACCGCGGTCGTCTGCGTCGCGCCGCAGCTTTCCGACTAGCTCCGTCCCCCCGGCGGCTCGTGACGGATCACGAGGAGTCCATCACGCGACGGCGCTTGCGGACGCGCGCGGCTGATCCGGCTCAGCTCGCAACGCGACCAGTCCCGCTGCGATCAACACGAACGGCCAGATCCGGTCAATAAGGAAGATCAGTGGCGCGTCGTACCAGCGGAGAGCCTCGATGATGTTGTACGCGGCGTGCACGACGACCCCTGGATAGACGGAGCCGCTCCGTAGGCGTACGGCCGCGAAGATCAGGCCGCCGCCAAACGCATTGAGCGCGCTGAACCAGTTCTGTGGATAGAAGCCGGAGATATCGACCAGATGGCCTAACGCGAACAGCAGCGTTGAGATGAGCGCCGCGGCCCGGCCTCCACGCGGTAAGAGCAGCGCGAGGACGATCCCGCGATAAATGATCTCCTCAGCGCCGGCCGCGAGCGCGGTCCGCACCAACACGGCATCGACCGACCCTGGACGGATGCCGCCCGTGATCAACCCGAGGAGCGACGCCAGCGGGACGATGAGGAGGAGCGGAAGCCAGCGCCTTGGTCCTGACTCGGGAGAGCGCATGCCCGAGCGCTCCGACCCGAACACGACGACGAGCGCGACCGCGTATGCGACGAGAGGAAGTCGCGGCAGCACAGGCCAGAGGCCAGGGTCGGCGGGCGGCGCCGGGATCAGAGCGCCCAGCTCGCGCCCGAAGTAGCGGACGATCTGCTCCACGACGAGAACGGCGAGAAGCGCGACGGGCGCCGGAATGCCGGCCAGCCGACGCACTAGTCGGCTTTCGGCTCGGTCTTCGGCGGTCGGCGAGAGGTCCCGCGATTCCAGCCGCTACCCCCGGTGCGAGGGCGTTCGCGCCACGCCCGCTGCTCTTCTTCGGTCCACGCTCGGCTCGGGCGAACGAGAACGCGGTCGTCGATGACCGGCTCCTTCAGCTTCAGCGTCTTGAACAGCGGTTTGAGGTCCGCGCGGTGCTGCCAGATGTCCGCGGTCAGGTCGCCGACCTTCGCCACGCGGTCGCGCATCGTCTGAAGGGTGAACGCCTCGGGCTGCACGTCAGGGACCTCGTCCCACCGCAGCGGCGCCGACGCACGCGCGTCCGCCATGGGACGGATCGAGTACGCGGATGCGATGGTGCGATCGAACGCGTTCTGCCCGTAGTCGACGAACACGCCCGTGCGGTCCTTCACGACCCACGTCGTCGTCGCGATCTTCGGCACGCGGTTCGCGACCTCGACCGCGACCGCTTTGGCGAAGCGGCGCACCTCGGGGAACGGAAGCTCGATCTCGATCGGCGTGAGGATGTGCATGCCTGACACGCCGGACGTCTTGGGATAGCTGGGCAGCCCGAGCTCGTCGAGGACGTCCTTCACCACCATCGCGATCTCGCGGACGTGCTCCCAGGGATTCCCTTCGCTCGGGTCGAGATCGATGAGCATGTAATCCGGCTTCGGGACGTCGGGCACGCGCGAGTGCCAGGTGTGCATCTCGATGCAGCCGAGATTCGCGATCCACACGAGCCCGGCGGCGTCGGTCACGACGGGGAAGTCGGCCTCGTTGCCACTCGGGTAGCTGATGTGGACGGTTTCCAGCCAATCCGGATGCGGATTGGGGACACGTTTCTGGTAAAAGAAGTCGCCCTCGACGCCATTCGGATGGCGTTTCATCTGCATCGGCCGCCGCTCGACGTGGTTCAGGACGTACGGCGCGAGGTCCGCGTAGTACTGGATCAGATCGCCCTTCGTCAGACCGTGCGCGGGGAAGAACACCTTCTCGAGGTTGGTGACCGCGACCTCACGCTCGCCGATCTTCACGCGGTCATTGTGACCGGAGTGACTTGACCACTCTCTCGATGCGCGCGACGCGTGTCTCGGGTCGCTTGGCCTCCGTCACCGCCGCGACATCCTCCTTGCGCCGCGTGAACGAGAGGGCGTCGAATGCCGGGCGGAGCTTCGCGGCTGAGAGAGCTTTGGCCAGATCGCTCGGGACCATGACGGTGCGCGCCGCGGTGTCCGCTTCGAGCGTCACGTGGGCGCGCTTCCCAGCGGCGACCTTCGCCGCTTCGCGGATCTCCCTGCGCGCCGGGATGTAGAACTTCCCGCCGTAGACCGCGATCGTCGACCGATAGGAGATCCCGTTCAGCGTGACGTTCACCGGTATGCGCTTCTTTTCGCTCAAGGCGGCCATGACATGGGCCGGCACTTCGATGAGGAGCACGCCATCGGGATCGGGCTGCACGATCGTGCTGAACGAGACGGGCGGCACGCGGCGAGACTAAGCCAGCGCGAGGGTCAGCGGACCGTGATCGTCCAGTACACGCCGGGATCCTCGAGCCACGTCGCCCCGTCGATCACGCCCCGCACGCGCAGGACATAGCGACCCGGGCTCGACGGACCGCGCACCTGGAACTGGAACCAGCCGACCTGGCCGGGTCCGACGTATGCGGTGGTCGTTGTCGCGATGCGCGACGCCGACGGCCACCCGCTCATGAGATCCCAGCGCTGGGTGTCGAGGGGATCCGCGGTGCCGAGGTTCGCCTGCTGTCCGGGGTAGCCGCGATACCAGCCGCGGTACCCGTTGTTGCGGAGCGCGACGACCATCGTCGCGGTCTGGCCTGGTGAGAGCGTCACGTCCGGGCTCTGCCCGGCCCACGCCGCGTGATAGCCGAGGTCGAAGTTGGGGACTGCGACCTTTGCGTCGACGATCCCGCCGACATCCATGACCCAGTAGTTGCGATAGCTCGAGCTCTCGCTGTACGCGCGGCCGACGCCGATCGCGCGGTAGTTGGGATTCGTGAGGACCGCGTAGTGCGCTGGGCTGTTGATCCAGCCGTTTAGGACCTCACTGGCGTTCGCGTAGCCGCCGGCGATGTTCTCACCGGTGAACGTCTGCGGACCGGGGTAGCCCGCGTCGCTCATGCGCTGTACCGGGGCGCGTCCGTCGCGCGAGGTGTGCGAGAAGTAGTTGTAGACCGCCATATCGGTGGCCATCCACTTCGAAGCGAAGGTCAGGGTGTCGGAAACGGCCAGGCGCGCGAGCCCTCGTGCGCCGCGGAAGGAGTTCACGGCCGTGACGAGATCGGATTCCTGCGCGTCCAGCGTCGCAGCGGCGCTCGGAAGTGCGCCGGGCCAGGCCACAAGCAAGCAGGCCATCAGCGCGGCGGTGACGAAGATGCGTGGCGCAGCGGGCGTAGACAACAGGACCCTTCCCCTCCTCGCGGACCGGTCACAACTCCGGTACTCGCACATTAACGGAGCGTGAGTGGAGAAGACACGGTCCTGCCCCTATTTCGAACTGAAGACGTACGGCCGTGATGGCTGCCGCTCGGTCGGTCGCTATCGATTTCCCTTGTGAATTGAGGTCGCGATCCACGCACGAGCAGTTACATGGAGCGAGCCGTACGCATTCCACGTCGATGTGGCCCACCGTCGTAGCACCTCGCCGTAGCGCACGGGATCCTTGGCCTCGACAAGCTCGCGGATCGTGAGCGAGCCGTAGCTCGGCGGCAGCGGCGGCCTCGCGACCGGCGACGGTCCGCTGAGCCAGCGCTGCACTGAGGCATTGACGGACTGCGCCGCGGCTTCGTTCTCGATCCAGGCGCAGAGACCGGTGAGGTGCGCCGCGAAGGATTTCGCCGAACGGCCGTACCAGTCCGGGTGCTGCATCGCGTACACGTCGACCACGATGCGGTGATAGCGGGCGAAGCGCATGTCCTCGTACTCGCGAAGCCCGATCGATTCGAACAGGCGCTGACAGCCCTCGGTCCCGCCCGCGTCCGCGAGGCCGCAGCTGGGACAGGCCTCGCTCACCGCCGACTCGTCCAGTGCTCGCGTGCGACGCGCACAGCCTCGGTGAGGCCGCGATCCCACGGGTCCCCGTGTCCCGCGAGCACCAGGCGCGCGTCAACGCGGTCGAAACGGGCGAGCGAGGCAAAGGCCTGCTCGTTGTCGGTGTTGAAGTTCGGAAACAGCTGCGGACCCGTCGCGCCGCTCATGACGTTGCGCGTGACGAATGCATCGCCGACGCAGATCGCATCGCGTTTGGTGAAGTGCAGCGCGGCGCTGCCGGCCGTGTGCCCCGGAACGTGGATGACGCGGGGCGTGCCCGGAACGTCGAGCGTCGCGCCGTCGCCGAACGTCGAAACCTCGAGGATCGGCGGCGGACTCAGCAGGCCGTTGCGCAGGCCGAACGCGAGGAAGCCGAGCAGCGGCACGAGCTTGAACTCGCCGAGTCCCTTCGGTCCAGGAACCTTGCCCTTCGCGCGCAGCTCGTCGAGCTCGTGCACGCGGATCGGCACGCCGCGCTCGGTGCGGATGCGCTCGGCGAAACCGATGTGGTCCGTGTGCGCATGCGTGAGCACCACGGCGCGCACGTCCTCGAGCGATCGTCCCATCGCGGCGAGCTCCGCCGGCAGCGCACGCCAATAGCCCGGCACGCCGGCGTCGACGATGGTCACCGCGCCGGCCTCCTCGACGAGATACACATTCGCGAGACCTGTTCCGATGCGGCGGATACCGGGTGCGACTTCCACGAAGAGGCGAGGATAGGCCTCGTGCGATGCTTCGCGCCGTGCACGACGGCGCGCTTCGACGCATCGCGATCGCGTTCGTGGCATTCAACGTCGCCGAGTGGGCGACTTGGATCGCGATGCTCGTATATGCCTACGAGCAGGGCGGCGTCGTCGCGAGCGGCCTCGTCGCGGTCCTGCAGCTCGCTCCGGCCGCGATCTTCGCGCCGTTCGGCGCCACACTCGCGGACCGCTATCCGCGGTGGCGCGTCCTATCCATCGCGTACGCCACTCAGGCGCTGGCGATGGGCGCAACGGCCGTCGCACTTGGTCTGGGCGCGCCGGTGTGGCTCGTGTACGCGCTCGCCGCGGCGGCCGCGACCAGCATCACGCTCACGCGTCCTGCACAGAACGGTCTCTTACCCGCCCTGTCGCGGACCCCCGAGACCTTGACGGCAGCGAACTCCGTACTGGCAACGATCGAGAACGCGAGCATCCTGGTCGCGCCGGCATTCGCAGGGGTGCTGCTCGCGCTCTCCGGGCCCGGATTCGTCTACGGATCGATGGCGGCCGCGCTGGTCATTGCCGCGCTGGTCGTTGTACCGGTGAGTGCGCCGGCGCAGGCATCGACGGCTGCCGTTACGGGCGGCCTGGATGTGCGCCGAGCGGTTCGGGTCCTCACGAGCGACCACCGAGCGTTGCTCCTCGTCGCTCTTCTCGCGGGACAAGCACTGCAGGTGGGTGCACTCGACGTCCTCTTCGTCGCGCTCGCGATGGATGCGCTCGACATCGGTGAGACCGGGGTCGGCCTCCTGAACTCCGCGCTCGGCCTGGGCGGCGTCGTTGGGGCGCTCGGCGCCGGCGCACTCGCGATCCGCAGCTCGCTGCCACGCTGGGTCGCCGTCGGCATCCTCCTCTGGGGCGGCGGCCTCGCGATCGCGTCGTCACTGCCGCAGGCCGGCCTCGTCTTCGTGCTCGTCGCAGCGGCCGGCGCTGGACGCGGCCTCATGGACGTCGCGGGTCGAACGTTGCTGCAGCGCATCGCACCGCCAGACGCGCTCTCGCGTGTGTTCGGCCTGCTCGAAGGACTATCGATGGGCGGGCTCGCAGTCGGCGCGGCACTCGCTCCCTTCCTCGTCGAGCGGTTCGGGATCAGCGTGGCACTCATCGCTGTCGGCGGCCTCCTGCCGGTGACACTCGTGCTCACTCTTCGGCCGCTGATGCGGCTCGACACGCTCGCGCCGAGACACCTTCGAGCGATGGGGCTGCTCAACGCGATCCCTTTCTTCGCACCATTACCGCCGCTGTCCCTGGGGCGCATCGCGAGCGCCCTCGAGCGCGTGAGCGCAGCCGCGGGCGCGGTGGTCGTGCGGCAGGGCGAGCCGGGCGACCGTTTCTACGTGATCGATGAGGGCGTCGTGTCGGTGACGATCGACGGGCGCCCTGTGCGCGACCTCGGTCCCGGTGACTTCTTCGGTGAGATCGCGCTGCTACGCGACGTGCCGCGAACGGCATCGGTGACCGCCCGCGACGCGGTGCGGCTGTACGCGCTGCGACGCGAGGAGTTCCTCCGCGCCGTGCGCTCGCGTCCCGCGAGCGCTCGTGCCGCCGAAGCGATCGCGCAGTCGCGCGAGCCCTAGCTCACATCCGGGGAAGCCTGGCGCGCACCGCACCGCGGATCGTCGCACCGACGCTCGGCGCGTCACGAACGAGCTCGTTGAAGAATGACCCGGGTAGCACCAGCGCGCGTACTTTGGACGTCGCCAGCACGGTGGCGAGACGTGGATAGGAGAAGCTGGCGCCCCACTCCAGGGCCGCGAGCTCACCGAAGAAGTCTCCCGGGCCCATCTCGTCGATCGGCTTGCCGTCTTTCAGGACGCGCACCGTGCCGTCGACGATCACGTAGAACTCGCGGCCGACGTCCCACTGCTGAACGATCGCGGCGCCGGCGGGGACACGAACCTCCCGCGCCATGCGGGCGACCCGCTCGAGGTCCCGTGCGCCGAGACCGGAGAACAGCTTCAGGCTCGACACGGTCGACGGATCCACGCGCGGCGCTCCGAGCCAGCCCTCTTCGAGGCGCGGATCGCGGTCGTGCTGGATGACCGGCGCGGCGACCGCGACGTCCTCTACTTCGGTGCGCTCGAAGTAGTCGAGCACCGCCTCGATATCTTCCTGTCGCGTCGTGTGATTGAAGACGCAGAGCCGGACCGCGAAGCGTCCGCGCAGCTTCGTCGACGAGACGAACCCGATCGACGTGCGCGCGAGGCCGCGCACGAGCTGCGAATTCATGCGCTCGATGCGCTCCTCGTCCGCATCGGTGCCGAACCGCCTGCGGAAGCACAGAACGCCGAGTGAGGCGGGGCTAATGAGCTCAAGTGCCTTGCTCCGCTCGATGCGCTCCTGCGCCCAGAGCGTGAGATCAAGACAGTGGTCGATCGCCGCGCGGAACGCCGCGAGTCCGAAGTACTGGATCGAGAGCCAGACCTTGATCGCGTGCGATGTCCGCGAGAGCTGCATGCCGTAGTCGGCGAAGTTCACCTCGCGAGGTACGGTGCTCATCGCGTCGCGCAGGTAATCGGGATGGATCTCGAACGCGTCGAGAAGCTGGCGCCCGTTGCGCACGAGGAGGCAGCCGCACTCGAACGGCTGGTAGAGCCACTTGTGCGGGTCCAGCGTGACCGAATCCGCGAGCTCGATGCCCGTCATTGCGGCACGCCCGCGCTCGGTGATCGCGGCGAATCCGCCGTACGCCCCGTCGACGTGGAACCACACGCCGCGCTCGCGGCAGATCGCGGCGATCTGAGGGAGTGGATCGATCGAGCCGGTGCTCGTGCTGCCGGCGGCGGCCGCGACGAAGAGCGGCTCGCGGCCGGCGCGGGCATCGGCGTCCATCGCGGCGCTCAGCGCCTCGGGCCGCAGCCGGTAACGGTCGTCGACCGGCAGCACGCGTACCTGATCTGGACGGAAGCCGAGGATGCGCGCAGCGCGCGCGACGGATGAGTGCGCCTGGTCGGCGCAGTACACGACGAGCCTGTCCGACATCGCGCCGATCAGTGACTCGCGCGCGCACGCGAGCGCGGTCATGTTCGCCGCCGACCCGCCGCTAGTGAGCACACCACCCGCGTCCGTCGGATAGCCGATCCACTCCTTGAACCAGTCGAGGACGACGAGCTCGAGCTGGCTCGGGCCGGCCGAGAGTCCCCACGAGCCGACGTCCATGTTGAGACCGCTCGCGATGAGGTCGCCGAGAGCGGAGGGCCACGTGCCGCAGCCCGGTATGTACGCGAAGTAACCGGGGTGCTCGTTGCGAGCCATGTACGGAAGCACGTCGGTTTCGAGGCGCGCGATGAGCTGATCGAAGGAGCGCGGATCTTCCGGCGCGGGCTCCTGCAACCGCGCCGCGAGCTCTTCGGGTGAGAGCGCCGTGACGACCGGCGTCGCATTCCACGGGCGCGACAGCCGGTCGGCGATGGCGTCGACGGTGTCGTGTCCGAGGTTCCGCATCGTCTCGGCGTCGAGCCAGAGCGGGCGGCCGTCCATATGGCAGCGGAGAGTACGGGAGCCTCAAGAATGGCGGTGTGTGTCAGTCTTGCCCCTCGATGAGCCAGGTCGCGGCAGTCCTCGCGGCGCTGATCCTCGCGGGGCTTATCGGCTTCCAGTTGCTTCTCGTGGCTGGCCTGCCGCTCGGCCACTACGCCTGGGGCGGCGCTCATCGGATCCTGCCGCGCTCACTTCGTATCGGCAGCATCGTGGCGATATTCATCTACTTGGCCATCGCGATGGGGATCCTCGAGGCTGCGAGCGTCATCGATCTCGGCATATCGGAGTTCCCGCGCGTCGCCGTCTGGGTCCTCGCAGCGTTCTTCGGGATCGGCGTCGTTATGAACGCGATATCTAGAAGCAAGAAGGAGCGACGCATGGCGTTCGTCGCGTTGGCGCTCAGCGCGCTGTGTGCGATCGTGGCGCTAGGGCTGTGAAGGGTGCTGCGCTATCTGGTAGCGCCACCTATGACCGAGTCGTCATCGCTTATTGCGGATCTACGCGACACGATTGTCAGGAGCCCACCGATAACCACCAGGACGAAGCCAACAAAGAAGCCCAGAGCAAAGTTCGTTGGCTCGAGCTGCTCGTATGCGACCCAGGTGATCGCAACGATCATCGCGAACGCAACAGCCCGGACGACCGCATGACTCAGGCGTTGATACATGTGGCAAGCCTACGGGCGCAGGGCGGGGTCGTCGACCCTACCCGCGTAGTGGTACTTATGGCGGCGCGAGAAAGGCTAGGTCAAGAAGCGAGGGGCAACGCAAGCACGAACACGCTTCCGACGCTGCTGCTCGTCTCCAGCCACAGCCGCCCACGGTGCTGTTCCGCGATCCGTCGGCTGATGTGCAGCCCGAGCCCTGTTCCCGGAATGTCACGCGTACGTGTCGTCCGAAAGAACGGAGCGAAGAGCGGACCGCGCTCGGCCTCGGGCACGCCGAGGCCCTGGTCCGCTATGCGGAGATGCGCTTCGGCGTCTACGACGCTCAGCGAGACGTCGATCGGAGCGCCCGGCGCGCTGTACTTGATCGCGTTGTCCAGGAGGTTTCCAAGGATCTGCGCGATACGGTCGGGGTCGCCCTGGATGCGCACCCCTTTCGGCGTCGTGAATGTGATGCGCGGGGTGTCCTCGTGCTCGTGCATCGCGATCGTGATGGCGGTCGCAACGCCCAGGTCGAACGTCACGACCTCCAGGCTGAGCGCGCCTGAACCCACGCGGCCGTAGTCGAGCAGGTCGCCGATGAGCTTATCCATGCGCTTGGTCTGCTCGAGGAGCTTGGTCAGCGCATCGGTCGCACGCTTGGGGTCCTTCTCGACATACCGCTGCGCGAGCTGGGCCTGACCGCTGATCGACATCAGCGGTGTGCGGAGCTCGTGGACGGCGACGCCGAAGAAGTCGGAGACGGCCCAGTTCGTAGACGCGCGCCCACCTATGTCCGGGAACAGGCTGACCGCCTCGGCTTCGAGGCCCGTGTTGTCGCGAACCCTGGCCGGTTGCGGCGAGTCCACCGCGTTCTTCAGCGTCGCGAGGAACTCGACGACGAGCAGCGGTTTGTCGATGACTCCGGCATAACCCGCCGCCTTGCTGCGCTCGGTCGTGCCCTCACGTGCTTCCGCCATTGAGGACGGGTCTGCTGTGAACATCAGCACGGGCAGGTCTGGATGCGCGCGACGGATCGCGGCCGCATCAGCCCACGACCGCTCGTGACCGGCGGACCCGGGTTCGCTGTCCAGGATGATGCAGCGCGGATTCCAGTGGAGGATCGCGGCCGCGATCTGGTTGTGATCGGCAATGGAGACGTGCTCGTAACCCGCCTCGTCGAGAAGCTTGCCAACGATCTTGCTGACCGTCGGCTCGTCCTCCACCAGGAGCACCCACGGTTTTTCGGTCGTCGAATCGGTCTGTGTCTTTCCTAGTTGCGTGCTCATTGCGCCTCCAGCCAGCCATCCATTACGGCTGGCCGCCCCATGGCAACGATGGTGACGGAGGCGTGCGCGCGGGGCATGACCCTTTCGTCACGCCCGCATTTCATGACCTTTTCGTCGCGCTGGGCCTGCCTCGAACGTGGTGCACAGCCCTTACGGGGGCGTCGGGAAGTCGAGCACGATCCGCGGCGGCGAACCGAGGACGAGCAGCGTCGGACAGGCCAGACGCTCGAGGCCGACACCAAAGATCACGGCGCCCTCGAAATCGGTGACCAGCTTCACCTCGCGGATGAGCGGCAAGCCCGGCCGGTACGGATCCGTCTGCGGGTAGCTCCGCTGCCCCGCGTCGGTGTGTGCTTGGCCGCCGACGCGGACGGAGAAGAATGCGTTCCCATCGACACGGATGGCTTGTCCGCTCGGTGCGATGA
Organism: Candidatus Limnocylindria bacterium; assembly: GCA_035255665.1. Taxonomy (GTDB): domain Bacteria; phylum Chloroflexota; class Limnocylindria; order P2-11E; family P2-11E; genus CF-39. The sequence goes on along the minus strand of DATEZK010000211.1, from coordinate 877 downwards.
ACGTGCTCGCGATCTTGACCTCGTACTGGGGCACGACCGGCCCGGTGAACTCCATGACCAGCCGGTCGAAGCCGGGGCTGTGCGCCGCCCTCAGAGCTGCGACCTGCGGTCCGGCGATGGCCGAACCGCCTGTCAGCGTCGCGCAAGTCGTTGGGGCGGTGCCTGTCGGGCTGGCGCTGGCGGTCGGGACAACGGTCGGGCTCGCGGACGCCGTCGGCGCGGACGTCGCGGTGCGAGTGGGCGTCGGCGCTTGCGTCGTCGGGGCGACCGTGGTCGGAGCGACCGTCGGCGTTGGGGTGGCACGCACCGTTTCGGGCGTGCATGCGAGTCCAGCGATCAGAGCGATCGAGAACAGTGCGATGAGCACGCGGTCTGTCGTCATGGACGGCTAGACGGTAACGGCGCATGACCGAATCGTCATGCCCCTTCGGGAGATCGGGTCTTAACTGGAACGCGCCAACTTCCCACACCACGGGGGACGGCAGGAGGAAATGAGATGAGCACGCCCGTCACATTTTTCTGTCGGAATCCAAAGCATCGCGGCCACCCCGCAATCATCTCTAACGCGATCACGATCCACGAAGGGGCGTGGGCCTTCTGTCCCCTCGGTGCGGTGGATGAGCATGCCTGGGAACGAATTGAGTCAACGAACCTGGAGAGCCTGAGGCACACGCGGCCTCACGAGGAGCGCGCTACCGCCTGAGATAGTTCCTGCGAATCGCGGCGCGGAGGTGCCGATTGCGCGCTCTCGTGTTCGCGCCGGCTCACGACTGGCCCATGCTGCGCGTCGCCTCACTTGAGGCCGAGCGCGCCGGCTTCGATGGCGTTCTGGTGGGCGACCACATCTGGATGCTCGGCCGCCCACGACTGGAGGCCC
>DATEZK010000210.1:0-7604 GCA_035255665.1 Candidatus Limnocylindria bacterium | reverse complement strand
CAACGCGCGAGACGTCGTGTCGCTGGTGCGCATCGCCGACCGCGTCGCAACCGCCGTGCTCGCCGCGCGCAGTGGCCGCGCGCCGGATCACGCGCCGGCCGCGTACGCGCTCGCGCGGTCTTTCGAACGGACCGGAGAGCTCGACGCAGCGTTCGCGTGTTACGAGAGCGCGTACTACGACGGCGATAACCCGCTGCGCGTGAAGCTCGCGCTGTCGTTCGCGCGCGAGTTGGAGCGCCGCGCCGAACTTGACCGTGCGCTGCGCATGGTCGAGGTGCTCCTCGAGCTCGGCCTCGGCTCAGAACGCTGGCGCGAGCAGGCTGCGAGCAGAGTCCGCAGACTGACGAAGAAGAGATGGCGACAGCTCAGGCCGGCAAGCTGACGATCCGGCCGCTCACGGCCGCGCGCGTCGACGACGTGAAGACCATCACGCGCGGCACGTGGGGTTCGACCTGCTGGGATCTGTTCCCGCGCTACACGGGCACGCAGCAGCGCGAGATGGGCATCGTCAACGAAGGTCCGGGAACGGCGGAGAAGAAGCGCCGAGAGGCGCTCGCGAAGCTCGCGCGACGGCGCAAGAACACGCCGCTCCTGGTGGCCTATGAAGGCAAGGAGCCGGTCGGGTTCGTGTCGCTCGGTCCGCGCTACGACTACTCGCGGATCGCGAACTCGAAGGCCACGCCTCCGGTGGACGAGGTCGCGGCGTGGGTCATCCCGTGCATCACGGTCCGACGCGGATACCGCGGTAAGGGCGTGGCGGTCGCGATGCTGCGCACGGCGATCGAGTACGCCGGCAAGCGCGGCGCGCCTGCCGTCGAGGCCTACCCGCGGGCCACCGGCAAGCGGCTGCACGACGACTACGCCTTCATCGGCACCGAGGCGATGTTCCGGAAGGCCGGATTCCGCAAGATCCGCGGTGTCATGCCCAAGCTCCCCAAGGGCTGGACGCCACGCGTCACTATGCGTGCGACATGCGGATCATCGCCGAGGACCTCGTCGGCCTCGCCGAGGCGCTCGAAGCCGGCGCGCTGACCAGCGCCGCGCTCGTCGAGCGCGCGGTGCGCCGGTATGCCGAGACCGAGCCCCAGATCCACGCTTTCGCCTGGCTCGACGCGGCGCGCGCGCGGCACTTCGCCACGGTGTCGGACGAGCGGCGACGCACGCGCGGCGCGGTGGGTCCGCTCGAAGGCATCCCCATCGGAGTGAAGGACATCTTCGACACGGCTGGCATCCCGACCGAGAACGGCAGCGCGCTCTTCGCCGGTCGTGTTCCAGACACCAGCTGCCCCGCGGTGCGCGCGGCCGAGGCGGCCGGCGCGATCATGCTCGGGAAGACCGTCACCGCCGAGCTCGCCTACATGACACCCGGACAGACGCTCAATCCGTGGGACCCGTCGCGTACACCGGGCGGTTCGTCGATGGGATCCGCGGCGGCTGTCGCTGCCGGCGTCGTCCCAGCGGCGATCGGCTCGCAGACGAACGGCTCGGTGATCCGGCCCGCGGCGTTCTGCGGCGTTGTCGGATTCAAGCCGACCGTCGGCCGCATTCCCACCGAAGGCGTGTTCGAGTTCTCGCGCACGCTCGATCACGCCGGCGTTCTGGCGCGAAGCGTGCGGAGTGCCGGCCTGCTCGCCGCGATCCTCGCGGGCGAGACAGAGCGCGCGCCACACGCGGACCACGACACAACGCCGAGATTCGCCGCATTGCGGACGAGCGAGTGGGAGCACGCGTCGGACGACATGCGCGCGCGGTTCCAGGCGGACGTCGACGCGCTCGCCCTCGTCGGTGGACCGGTCGAGTGGCCAAAGCCGCCGGCGGGGCTCGACGATGCGCCGGAGATCCTGCGCACGGTGATGCTGTACGAGGCCGGCCAGGCGGTGCTCCCGAAGGTCGCTCGCCGGCCCGAGACCGTGAGCGCGCTCGCCCGCGCGCGGCTGGCCGAAGGCGCGCGCATCGATCACCGCGAGTACGCGAAGGCTCTCGCCGCGCGCGATCGGCTCGTCGCCACATTCCTCGACTGGGCATCCGCCTACGACGCGATCCTCACGCCTCCAACGACCGGCGAGGCGCCGACGCCAGAGACGACCGGCGATCCTCGCTTTTGCTCTCGCTGGTCGCTCTTAGGCGCACCCGCGATCACGATCCCGACCGGCCTCAGTCCGCATCGCCTTCCGCTCGGACTTCAGCTGGTCGGCGCACCCGGCGACGACGAGCGTCTCCTCGCGGCTGCGGCCTGGGCCGAGGCGATGCTGCCGTCGATCGGCGCGCCGCCGCTCTAGACCTCGGACCACTCAGCCGGAGGACGACATGTCGCAGACGAACGCGATCATCCTTCGCATCAAGGCCGACCGGGCGGAAGAGTTCGAGCGTCTCTTCAAGGAGCACCAGTACCCGAACTGGGTCAAGCACCACGAGAAGGGCGGGATGCTCGCCGCCTCACTCACGCGTGTCGAGTACGGCGTCGAGGAGGAGGACGCGAAGAAGGGCGGGTACGTCAACTACATCGTGTTCGCGAAGCTCACCGGAATGCGCGCACACACCGCGCACGACAACGACCCGGCGTTCAAGGCCTGGGACGAGATGGCCGAGCAGTTCCAGCCCGAGGGTCCGTCGGTCTGGGGCGGGAAGACGATCTACGAGATCGGGTAGCCCCCGCTCGGCACACGGTTTGCCCTCTTAGACTCGCCTTATGCGAGTGCGCATTGGCTGCGAGTTTGGCTGGGAAACGGACGCCCCCGTACCGATGCTCATGCTCGTTCGCCCGCGCATGGATGCCGAGCACATCGCGGTGTACGAGTCGAAGTGGATCGAGCCTTCCGAGATCCCGCTCCACGAGTACCACGACATGTTCGGCAACATCTGCTGGCGCTTCGTCGCGCCTCCTGGCCTCACCACGGTGCGCTACGACGCGGTCGTCGAGATTCCCGAAACGGCCGATCCCGTGGTGCCGGACGCGCTGCTCCACCCGGTGGAGGACCTTCCCGACGAAACGATCGTCTTCACGCTTCCCAGCCGCTACGTCGAGTCGGACCAGTTGCTCGACGATGCATGGAAGCTCTTCGGCGCGACGCCTCCGACGTGGGCGCGGATCCAAGCCGTCTGCGACTGGGTCCATCACAACATCGAATTCAAGAACGGATCGTCGACGCCGAGCACGACCGCGCTCGACATCTACAAGCAGCGCGCCGGCGTGTGCCGCGACTTCGCGCTCCTCGCCGTCGCGTTCTGCCGCGCGCTGAACATCCCGGCGCGCTACACGTTCGGGTATCTCCCCGACATCGCCATCGAGCCGCCGGACGTGCCCATGGACTTCCACACCTGGTTCGAGGCTTACGTCGGCGGTCGTTGGTACACGTTCGACGCGCGACACAACACGCCGCGGGTCGGACGCGTGGTCATCGGGCGTGGCCGAGACGCGGTGGACTGCGCGCTCTCCACCGCATACGGCTCCGCGCGGCTCGCGAAGTTCGTGGTCTGGTCTGATGAGATCACCGCTGAGCGGCCGGGCGGACCGCCGGTGGAGGAAGATGCCGACCGCCAGGAGGCGGCCGCGCGCACCGAACCGTGACCGACTGGTCGCGTGTCACTCGCGCCGTCTATCGCGTCCGCCACCACTACCGCTACAGCTACAGCGGACCGGTGTGGGACATGAAGCAGCGGCTGATCATGATCCCGCCCAGGCAGGACGGCGATCAGCGAGTCCTCCAACACGATCTCGCGATCCGCGGGTACGAAGGCGAGGCCGAGGTGACCTGGATCGGCGACGGGTTCGGCAACCGCGTCGCGAACGTCTCGGTACCACGGGTGTCGCACGCCGTCGATTTCGAAGCGACCTTCCAGGTGGAGCGCGACGCCACAACGTCGAACGGAAGGCGACCGGCGCCGTGGAAGGCCGACGGCCGCCTCAGCCGGTATCTGAGGCCCACCGCGCTGACGGCGCCGAACGAAACCTTGCGGGATGCGGCGCAGGAGATCTTTCGCGCGTCCGGCGACCCGCGTGAACGAGCCGAGCGCGCCCACAACTGGGCCTCGGGCAGCATCACGTATCAGTACGGGGTTACGGGATACACAACGCCAGCGGCCATGGCCCTGCACTTCCAGAAAGGGGTGTGTCAGGACTTCGCGCACATCCTGCTTGCGCTCCTCCGCCTCCTAGACATCCCCTGCCGGTACGTGTCGGGACACATGCTCGGCGAGGGCGCACCTCACGCGTGGGTCGAGGCGTTGATCGCCGATGCGCGCTCACCAGGCGAGGTGGAGGTCATCGCATACGACCCAACGCATCACCGACGCACGCGAATGGACTACATCACCGTCGCGACCGGCCGCGACTTCGCCGACGTCAGTCCGACATCCGGGACGTACGGCGGTCCCGCGCTTGGGAAGCTGGCGTCGACGAAGCAGGCGGAGATCGTGGAATTGAACGCGCCGGCGCCGCAGAGCGTCGCGTGATCACGCAGAGGTCGCCGCTCGCGACCTACGACCCGAGCAAGTTCTGGGACGAGATGTTCTCAGCGCCCGGTGTCGTGCGCCCTCACTACGCCGCGCTCGCACGCAAGCTGGACACGCTCTCGGCCGAAGAGGTCACCCGCCGGCAGCGCGCCGCGGACCTCAGCTTCCAGGCGCGCGGGATCACGTTCGCGGTGAACCAGGACCCGAGCGGCGCCGAGAAGATCATGCCGTTCGATCTCATCCCGCGGATCATCCTGCCCGAGGAATGGCAACGCATCGAACGCGGGCTCGAGCAGCGCGTGCGCGCGCTCAACCTCTTTCTCCGCGACGTGTACCACGACGGGAAGATCCTCCGAAGCGGTCTGATCCCGCCCGAGCTCATCCTGGGCGCCCGCGGCTACCGACGCGAGGTACGTTCCGTCGAGCCGCCGCTCGGCGTGTACACGCACGTCGTCGGCAGTGACCTGGTGCGCGACCACCGCGGCGAGTTCTTCGTGCTCGAGGACAATCTTCGCGTCCCTTCGGGGGTCTCGTACGTGGTCGAGAACCGGCGCGTGCTGAAGCGCGTGTGGCCGCAGATCTTCGGCGACTATCCCATCCGGCCCGTCGAGGGCTATCCGCAGGACCTTCTCAGCGTTCTGCGCGAAGTCGCGCCTCCCATCGCGGAAGCGGCCACGGTGGTGCTGCTGACGCCCGGCGTACACAACTCCGCGTTCTTCGAGCACGCCTTTCTGGCGAAGGCGATGGGCATCGAGATGGTGCAGGGCTCGGACCTCTTCGTTGACGACGGCACGGTGTACATGCGGACGACGAGCGGTCGGCAGCGTGTCGACGTCATCTACCGCCGCGTCGACGACGACTTCCTCGATCCCCTCGCATTCCGGCGCGATTCGTTCCTGGGCGTGCCCGGTCTTCTCGCCACGTACCGCATGGGCCGCGTCGGCCTGGCGAACGCTCTTGGCACTGGCGTCGCCGACGACAAGGCGATCTACGCGTACGTCCCGACGATCATCAAGTACTACCTCGGCGAGGACGAGATCATCCCGAACGTGAAGACGTACATCGCGGCAGACCCGACCGAGCGCGCCTACATCCTCGAACACATCGCGGAGCTCGTGGTGAAGTCCGTGAACGCGAGCGGCGGCTACGGGATGCTCATCGGACCACATGCGCCGAAAGCGGACCACGAGGAGTACCGTCGCCGGATTCAGGCGGACCCGCGCGGATATATCGCCCAGCCGACCCTCGCGCTGTCGCGCCACCCCAGCTGGAGCCAGGGATCGCTCGAGGGACGTCACGTCGACCTGCGTCCATACGTGCTCTTCGGTAAAGAGATCCGCGTGACACCGGGCGGCCTGACCCGCGTGGCGCTGCGAGCCGGCTCGCTCGTGGTGAACTCGTCGCAGGGTGGCGGCGCGAAAGACACCTGGGTGCTCGGTTAGATGCTGGCGCGTGTCGCGGACGATCTCTACTGGATGGCGCGCTACGTGGAGCGCGGCATCGCCGTCTCGCGCCTGATCGAAGTGACACGTCATCTGGAGCTCGACGTCGGCAACGAGGAGAGCGACTTCTGGGGACCGCTCGTCGGAGCGGTGGACCTCTCGGCCGAGGACGTGTCCTTTTACCTGCTGTCGGATCGCCTGAATCCCGACTCGCTGATCTCGTGCGTGCGACACGCGCGAGACCTCGCTCGCGGTGTCCGCGAATCGATCTCGAGCGAGATGTGGGAGGAGCTGAACACGCTGCATCAGTCGCTCGCCGTTCCGAGCCGGCAGCGCCAGGCGCAGGGCGACAGCGTGTCGTTCCAGCGCCAGGTCCGCCAGCGGCTGCAGCACGTCCAAGGACTCGCCGGCTCGACGCTGGCCCACGACGAACCATGGCACTTCCTCAACCTCGGCACGTACCTCGAGCGAGCCGACGGCGTCGTGCGGCTGCTCCGCCGGCAGGCGCACCTCCTCGTGCCGCGCGACGCGGATGAGACGTCGGATGCCGACATGGTCCGCTGGCTCGCCGTGCTGCGTTCGTGCGGATCCGCGGAGGCCTTCGCGCGCTTCTATTCGCTGCGCATCGAACCGGCTCGCGTCGTGGAGTTCCTGCTGCTCAACCCGGTCTTCCCGCAATCGGTGCGATTCGCGCTCGGCGCCGCCGAAGAAGCGCTCGGCGCGGTGGCGGACCTCCGGAGCGCGGCGAAGAACGACGCCGGACCGGCGGTGCGCACGCTCGGGCGCCTGCGCGCCGACGTGGAGCACGCGGCGGTCGACGAGATCTTCGAGCGGGGCCTCGAGGAGTTCCTGTCCGAAGTGCAGGGAGCGATCGCGCAGGTGTCGGATGAGATCGTCGCCACCTACCTGCGGGACGAGCCGCAGCCCAGCCGGCTCGTCGGTGTGGCGCGCGCCGCGATGCTCATGGCTGCCCAGCAGCAGCAGCAGCAGTGAGGGTCAGCATTGAGCACCTGACGCGCTTCGAATACGACTCCGATGTCGTCGAGAGCGTCATCGACGTTCGACTCGGTCCACGGAGCGACGCGCACCAGCGGTGGGGCAAGTTCGAGATAGGCATCAAGCCTGCGGGTGCCTACCGCCGGTATAGCGACGGGTTCGGCAACACCGGTTTCCTGGTGACGCTCGCGCGGCCGCACAAGCACCTGCATCTGCGGACCGTCGGCGAGATCGAAACACTCCTCGTCGATCCTTTCGCCGTCCCCGCGCGGCCGCCCGAGCCGCTCGGCCCGTCGGCCTTGGCCGATTGTCTGGATCCCTCGGCGCTCGTTCCCGCGGTGCCTGAGCTCGAAGCGCTCGCGGCGCCTCACAAACCGGTGTCTCCGGATGACACCTTCGCCGCGGTCCAGCGGCTCATGCATCTCGTGAACGAGCGCCTCGAGTACGTGCCCGGCGTCACCACGGTGGAGACGACCGTCGTCGAGGTGCTCGGCGAGCCACGCGGCGTGTGCCAGGACTTCGCGCATCTGCTCGTCGGCTTGTGCCGCGCAGTCGCGATCCCAGCTCGCTACGTGAGCGGCTACATCGTTGCCGATGCCGGCGGTCCGCGCCGCGGCGCCGGCGCATCGCACGCGTGGGTCGAGGCGTACACGCCAACGCACGGCTGGCGTGGTTTCGACCCGACGAACGACCTCGTCGCGAGCACGTATCACG
>DATEZK010000209.1:0-5870 GCA_035255665.1 Candidatus Limnocylindria bacterium | reverse complement strand
CGCACCGATCCCTCCGTACAACCCGTCACCGCGCTCGACCGGCCCGAGTGGCGCCGCGCTCCTTCTTGTCGGCGTGATCGTCGGCGGTATCGCGGGCGGCGCCACGGCCACTCTGTTGGACGGCCGCACACCTGCCGAGCTCGTGCCCACACCGGTCCCGACCGCCATCGCCTCGAGCCCACCGGTCACGGTGCCGGCGGGCGCCGACCCGATCGTCGATGTCGCGAAGGAGATGCTGCCGGCGGTCGTGACGGTCGTGAATCGTCTCGCGTCGGGCCAGCAGCAGTCGAGTGGCTCCGGTTTCGTCATCGACGCACGCGGATACGTGGTGACGAACAACCACGTCGTCGAGAACGCGCGTGGTGGCGGCGCCGGGGCGCTCTTCGACGTGATCTTCAGCGACAACCGGACGCAGCGGGCAACGCTCGTTGGCCGCGATCCGGAGACGGACATCGCCGTTCTGCAGCTCCCAGCCGGCGGCGAGCTCCGCGTCGCGCAGCTCGCGAACAGCGACGACGTCCCGGTCGGCGCGACCGTCGTCGCGATCGGCAGTCCACTCGGCGAGTTCCAGAACACCGTCACCACGGGTGTCGTCTCCGGCAAGGGCCGCCGTCTCCAGGTGTCGCAGAACGTGTTCCTCGACGATCTGGTCCAGACGGACGCCGCGATCAATCCCGGCAACTCCGGCGGGCCGCTGATCTGGGCGGTGGCGCGCCGGGTGATCGGGATGAACACGCTCATTGCTGATCCGCAGAACGCGCAAGGTCTTGGCTTTGCGGTCTCGTCGAACACGATCCGCACCGTTGCCGACGAGCTGATAAAGAACGGAAGAGTCGATCGCGGCTTCATCGGGATCCAGTACGCCCCGCTCTCGCCGCGTGCCGCCGTCGCGCTGGGCCTACCGCCGGCCGCCGGGATCCAGATTTCCTCGATCGTGGCCGGCTCGCCCGCCTCTCAGGCGGGGCTACGCGTCGGCGACGTCGTCACGAAGCTCAACGATCAGCAGATCGATCAGGAGCACCCGCTGCAGTCACTGCTGCTCAGGTTCAGGCCCGGTAACAGAGTCCGTCTCACGATCGTCCGCGACACCGCGACGCAGACCGTTGAAGTGACGCTGGCGACGCGCCCGAGCTGACCAGCACTCCTCTGACCGGCACCCCGTGACGCTCGGACGGCGCGACGCCCTTCTGTATCTGGCCGCCGCGACACTCGGCAGCTTCGGTCTCGGCGTCGCCGCGTTCTATCTGAACTTCCTGTACCGCGCGCTCGGATACAACGGCATCGCGCTCGGCGCCCTCGTCGGCGCGTCGGCCTTCGGCATCGTGATCGGCGCGATCCCGGCCGCGACGATCGCGCGCGGACGGTCACGCCGCACGGTGATCCTCAGTGGCGGCGTCGTCGCCGCAGCCGGCCTCGTCGGCTTGGTGCTCTTCGATGCATTCGTTCCTCTGCTGATATCGGCAACGCTTTTCGGCGCCGGCGGTCTGCTCGCGTCGTCGTCGGGCGCCGCGCTGCTGGCGGACGCGACGCTCGCGTCGTCCCGTTCGTCGCGGTTCGGTCAGCAGATCGCGCTCGGCACGATGGCGGCGTTCTTCGCGAGTGCGCTCGCGGGCGTGCTCGCCGCACCGGTCGCGGCGTTCCTTGGCGCACAGCCGGGCGACGCGATCGTCTTGCGCGTGCTCGTGGGAGGCGGCGGCGTCATCGCCGGGGCGAGCGCGATCCCGATCCTGTTCATCAAGCGCGTGCCGGTCGCGGGCGATGCGCTCGACGCACCCCGCCGGTACAGGCTGCTCGCGCGTTTTCTGACGGTCGAGTTCGTCTTCGGTCTCGGAGCGGGCAGCTTCCTGCCGTTCAGCAATCTGTTCTTCGCGGAGCGATTCGCGATGCCATTCGCGACGCTCGGGATCGTCCTGGGCGCGATCGCGGCATCGGGCAGCCTCGGCGCGCTCGTGCACGGTCGTATCGCTCGCCGCTATGGCGCGGTGCCCTCCGTCGTCGGCGTCGTCTTCGCCTCGCTGCCGTTCGCGATCCTCGCCGCGTTCACCGGCAACGCGACCATTGCGATCGCGGCCCTCGCGCTGCGCGCCTTCTTCATGTATGGCTCGACTGCGACGTGGAATTCGCTCACGTTCTCCTCGTTCACGCCAAGCGAGCGTGCCGGCGTGAACGCCGTCGCGGCACTCGCCTGGGCCGGCGGGTCTGGGACGGGCGCGGTGATCTCCGGTGCCATCCGCGGCATCGTCGGCTCGGGCGGCTACACCGCGAATCTGCTCACGCTGGTGGTCTTCTACGCGGCAGCCGGCGTGATGATCTTCCTGTTCTTCCGCCGGCACGTTCCGAGTGGCGACGTTGGCGCGGGTGCGATCACTGCGCCAGACTCACGCACGTGACCACCCCAGCGCGTGACCTCGTCGCCGCCGCATTCTCGGACGCACTCGGACGCGCCGCGCGCCAGTACGACTGGCAGGGCTGGGAGAGCCAGGCGATCGAGGTCGAAGTGCCGCCGCACGCCGAGCAGGGTGACTACGCGACGAGCATCGCGAAGCGTCTCGCCAAGGTGCTGCGGAAGTCGCCGAACGACATCGCGACCGCGATCAAGGACCAGCTCGATCTCCGTCCGCCGCTCGCCTCGGCCGAGGTCGCCGGCGGCGGATTCGTGAATGTGCGCCTCGACGTGGCCTGGCTCCGCGGGCAGGTCGACGCGATCATCCTCGAGGGCGCCGACTACGGCCGCTCGTCAACGCTGCGTGGCAAGAAGATCCAGGTCGAGTTCGTGTCGGCGAATCCCACCGGTCCGCTCACGCTCGCGAACGCGCGCGGCGGCCCGCTCGGCGACGTGCTCTCGTCCGTGTTCCAGTTCGCGGGCGCCGACGTGCAGCGCGAGTACTACGTCGAGGACGGCGGCACGCAGGTGAAGCGCTTCGGCGAGTCCGTCGCGATCCGCTACCGCCAGCTCTACGGCGAGGAGATAGAGGTCCCGCCGGACGCCTACCCGGGCGACTACGTGAAGGACATCGCCGCGCAGATCAAAGACGTACACGGCGACATCTATCGCCCGCTGTCCCTCGAGGAGCAGGGTCGCGTGTTCGCGCCGATGGCCATCGACTGGGTGGTCGCGGACGCGCAGCGCGTCACGAAGAAGTTCGGCATCACCTTCGACAATTGGTTCAAGCAGTCGTCGTTCCTCGAATCGGGCTACTTCACGAAGACGATGGACGAGCTGCGGCGCCGCGGCTGCCTCGTCGACCGGGACGGTGCGGTCTGGTTCGAGACGCCCGAGGCGCGCGCGCTCGACCGTGAGGGCGAGGAGGGCTGGGTCGTCATCCGCTCGAACGGCGATCCGACGTATCTCGGGACGGACATCGCGTATCACCGGCTGTGCCTCGAGGAGCGCGGTCTCGATCTCAAGCTGAACGTCTGGGGCGCGAACACGCACTACCACCTGCTGCAGATGAAGATCGCGCTGCCGGCCCTCGGGCTCACGGAAGACCGGTGGAGCGTGCTCCTCTATCAGTACGTGCGCTTCCTCCATGACGGTGTGCTGCAGCGGATGGGGCGGCGCACGGGGATGTTCCTCCTGCTCGAGGACGTGCTCGACACGGTCGGCAAGGACGCGACGCGCTTCCTGCTATTGCAGCGCGGCGCCGACAGCCAGCTCGACTTCGACTTCGAGCTCGCCGTGCAGCAATCGAACGACAATCCCGTCTACTACGTGCAGTACGCGCACGCGCGGATCGCGAGCATCTTCCGCACCGCGGCCGAGCGCGGCATCACGCCGGACGGCGCCGACCTGTCGGCGCTCGCGACGCCCGGCGAGCTCGCCATGATCAGGCTCTGCCTGCGCTTCCCCGAGCTGCTCGCCGACATCGTCGGTCACCGCGGCGTGCATCTCCTCACCGGCTATGCGCTGGAGCTGGCCGGCGCGTTCCACGGCTTTTACCGCGACCACCGCGTCGTGAGCGACGACGAGGCCGTCTCGAAGGCGCGGCTCCGCCTGGTACGCATGGTGCAGGTCACGCTCCGTCAGACGCTCAGCCTGCTCGGCGTCGGCGCCCCCGAAACGATGTAAGGACGCCTGTGAAAAACTCGCGAGCTAGTTGCGCGCCAGGTCGGGCAGCTGATCGAAGCCCGATGGCCAGTCTCCCTCGCCGCAGCAGGTCGCGCTGATCACGGCGCCGCTCTGTGGATCGGCAACGAAGACGGTCCAACTGCCGTGCCGATCCGTGAATCCAGGCACGCGCACGTCGCCCGCGAACACGATGATCCACACGGTTCGCATCTCCAGCGGAACGTAGGCACGGCCGACGTCTCGGCTCCTTGCGACGTCGGCAGGAACCAGCTTCGCCGCTGCTCGGGTCGTCGGCGCGGTGGTCGTGAGGCGCGAGTAGCGGTCGAGGATCTCGGCCTTCGTCGGCGTTGCCGTCACGATCGGCGCGATCGGGTCGGCGAACTCCTCCGCTTCTTCGTAGTCGTTGCGACTGCTGGTGCTGCTGCCGCCTCCAACGAGGACGATCCCGTCCTTTACGAAAACTGAATGGAACGGAAGGCTGAAGGTTCCTGGCCCTGAGAGCTGCTTGCCGACCCGCGACCAACGCTCCGAGGTCTCGTTGCAGACGAATGTCTTCGACGCAGCCTCGTACTCGATACGACAGGGCTTCATCGCCGCCATGAACTGGTAGGCCCGATCGATGAAGGAAAAGATCGTCTTCGAGCCACGGACGAGATAGAAGCCATATCCGTTCGGCCTGATCGAGGTGTAGTGCTCGACGGCACCGAGCGGCAGCGATGCGATCGGCCCGATGACGCGCCAGCCCCGGTACTCGCCGGAGGTGGGGATCGGCTCCGGCGTGATGCTCGCCACGATGCCGGCGATCTGAGCCACGTCGCTCGGAGGCGTGTTGGTGCCGATGCGCGCGACGAGCGCAAGCGGACGGAGCATGTGCTGGAAGGACAGTGAGAGCGCGGTCGCCACGTTTCCCTGGCCGTCGATGATCGGACGGGCGTTGCTCCAGTCGAGCGGGAATGAGGACTCGTAGTTCGCCGCATCGGCCGAAGGCCCGCCTGGGCCACTGAGGCTCGTGAGCTCCAGCACGATTCGGTCGGTCGCGAGCTGGGTCCAATCGGGCGTCTGTCCCGGCAACGGTGTTTGGTCCGCGGGAGCAGCTCGCGGCAGGCTCGTGCCCTGGTTGCCGATCACCAGAAGCCTCACGGTCCGCCGATTGATCAGCCCGCTCTGTTCTTCCGCGGTCCAGCCTCGCGGCAACCGCACGTCGAAACCCGCGTTCGTCGAGCGGTACGTATAGAAGGGCGCGGGAGTCGCCGGCGCGGCTGATAGAGCGGACGGGGATGCGCTTGGCTGCGGGCGTGCTTGTTGATCAAGGGGCGACGAGGGGTGAACGCTGATGACGGCGATCACCGCGACGAGCAGCGCGGTCGTGGCGAGGGCGCCACGCCACCGGTTCATCACCTAAGGAACGGTATCTCGCCTCAGGTGGTTCCGGTTAGACCGAGACTGTTACGGTCGCGGGCTCGGACTCGGGCTCGGGCCCAATTCTCTCGTGGGCGTGCGACCGCCACCGAGCACTCCCTGCAGAGCGTTACCACCGGCCACGATCGCGGTCGCCGAGACGTTGCCGCTCGCGTCCGTCGTGCCGACGATCGTGACCTGATCGTTCGCCTTCAGGTCGCTGAGCTTGATCTCCGTCTCGGCCGTCTTCACGAGCCGCGTCGAGCTCCCGACCAGCACGATCTGCGATGTCACGGTCGGTGACGCGCCCGCCACTCCGGGCTGGCGCACCTCGACCGTGATCGATCCGTCGTTCACGGAGAGGATGCGTCCGGTCACCGCCTGTCCGCCGAGCACGCCCGAC
>DATEZK010000208.1:0-4011 GCA_035255665.1 Candidatus Limnocylindria bacterium | reverse complement strand
TTCACGAAGTGGAGCGAGTTCGCCATCACCACGCCCTCGAGCGTCGGCAGGTCGATCGGCTTCGTGAAGTCCGCGCCGAGCGTGCGCACCGCCGCGCCGCCGGGTCGCAGTGCGCGTTCGAGCTCGCGTAGGGCACCGCGGTCACGATCGACCGCGATCACCTCTCCGGCCGGGCCGACGAGCTCCGACAGAGCGAGCGTGAAGGCGCCGGTCCCGGCGCCGAGATCGGCCCACGTACCGCCGGTTGTGACGCCTTCACGCAACAGGCGCACGTGATCCGCGTGATCCACTAGGCCTTACGCCCGAGGTCCGCCTCCACCCAGCCATCGGTGGAGACGACCAGCGTCACCGGGCCATCGGCCTCGAGCACGATCCGCATGTCGGCGCCGAATCGGCCGGTGGCGACGTCGGCATCCGCGCCACGCAGCACGCCGCAGAACGCGTCGAAGAGCCGCCGGCCGAGCTCCGGTGGTGCGGCCGCCGTGAAGTCAGGCCTCCGCCCGTGCCGCACGTCCCCGTAGAGCGTGAACTGCGGGATCACGAGGACGCTTCCCCTGGAGTCCTTCAGGGTCCGATCGAGACGGCCGCGGCCGTCATCGAAGATCCGCAGAGCCATGATCTTTGCCGCGACGCGCTCGCCGTCCTCGGGTCGATCGTCGGCGGCGACGCCGAGCAGCACGGCGAGACCTGGGCCGATCGTCGCGATCGTCTCCTCCGCGACGTGCACGGAGGCAGAGCGCACTCGCTGGACGACCGCGCGCACCGCCGATGTCCGGTCTTAGTCCAGCATCCAGGGGTTGTCCCCGCGAACGACGGATTCGACTTCGCTCGCGGAGAGGTGCCCGGGCGCGAACACCGTCATGCTCTTTTCGAGCGGCAGGCGCGTTATGTACGTGACTTTGCCAAAGCGGTAGCCGTGCTGGAACAGGAAGGGCTTGCCGTCGATCTCGATCCGCTGACGGCGATCGGTGGATGTAACGGGCACCCGGTCAGTATGGAGAAGGGCCCGGGTGCCCGCCCGGAGCGTCTAGGGCGCGATGCTAGAGAGGCCCGGGTCGTACGGCACTGATTCGCTGCTAGGTAGGCCCGGGTCGTACGGCACGCAGTCGCCGCTCGATTCACCGTCGTTCGCGGCCGCCACGTTCGCGGTCAGCGCCACGACCATGAGGGCCAGTGCGCCCACGCGCATCAGGCGCTTGCGAAGTGGTGTCACCCTCTGTCTCCCCTCGTTCCCTCCCCCGTTCGGCGGATGTGCCCGCCGAGAAGGGTTGGCTATCGTCTGGCGAGTCTACGAACGCTGAACACGACGAGGCAAGGAAAAACCCGATGCCTGTCTGTCAGTTCCGTGACATTGGAGCAGATGTGACGACCACCGATACGCTGGCGAAACCGAACGGCGCGAATGGACTCGGTGCCCGAGTGCGCGAAGCAAGGCGCGAGCGTGGCATGAGTCAGGCTCAGCTAGCCGGTGAGGAGCTCACCAAGGGCTTCATCAGTCAGGTCGAGTCAGGTCTGGTCCGTCCATCTGTTCGCTCTCTCCAGATCCTCGCCGCGCGGCTTGGCAAGAGCCTCGATTACTTCCTCGGTGACGAACCCCTTGCGACCTCAAAACGCCTTGTTTTCCACCGTTTGGCCGCTGAGGCCGCCGTGGAGCGCCGCGATTGGGCCGCAGCACGCGACGAAGTGACGCAGGCACTGGCCTCCAAGCCCGAGAAGCGCGAGCGCGCGACGCTCCTGCGCTTCCTCGCACAGGCGGAGATGAACACCGGTAACCGTGAGGTCGCCTTCGACCGCATCGGCGAGGCCCTTTCGCTCATCGATGCGGCGACGGACGCGGCCGAGATCGCGCACCTCCTGCACCTGCGCGGGATCGCGTACGGGCAGATCGGTCAGTACGTGGCCGCGGCGGAAGCGCTGGAAGCGGCGCGCGACGCGATGGAGCGTCACGAAGTCAGCGACCCGCGTCTTCGCGCACGGATCCTCGTCGCGCTCGGCACGGCGTATCGCCGCCTCAATCGCACGACGAAGGCCATGCAGACATACGGCTCGGCGCTGGACCTGGCGAGCGGCATCGACGAGCTGCGCCTCGCGGCTCAGGGCTACATGGGTGTCGCGGTATCGCTGTACGACGCCGGCGAGCTCGATGGCGCGATCGGCAACTATCGCCGCGCGCTCGATCTCTTCACGCGGGTCGAGGACACGACGTTCCAGCTCCAGGTGCTTCACTCGCTGTCGTCGATCCACTTCGAGATGGGCAAGACCGACGAGGCGCGCGAGCTGGCCCAGCGCGGTGCGGCGACGGCGCGCATGGTGCACGACGAAGGCATGGTGGTCGTCGCGGAGCTCGTGCTCGCGCGCATCGCACTCGTGAACGGCGATGCGGAGCAGGCGCTCAACATCGCGCGGCACGCAGAGAAGATCCTCACCGATCAGCCGGTCCAGCGCGCCGACGCGCTCCGCGTCATCGGCGCAGCCCAGGACGCACTGAAGTCATACACCGCGAGCGATCGCGCCTACCGCAAGGCCGTCGAGCTCCTGGTCGAGGTGGGTGACCACCCGAACCTCTCGACATTCGCAGCCGAGTACGCGACGAAGCTGCGCGCGCGTGGCGAAACAGATCAGGCCTTCCGCTATCTCGAGCTCGCGCGCACGCCGGTGACGAACCGCACCAGCTAGCGCGACCAACTCGCGCGTTCCCGTACCATCGCTTCGTGCCCCGCGATGCCGTCACGTATGACAACGAAGGCGTCGCCGCGGTCCTTGACGAGATCGGCGATCTCCTCGAGCTGAAGGGCGAGAACGTCTTCCGCGCCGTCACCTACCGGGCAGTGGCGCGCGCGATCCGCGACCTGCGCGAGCCGATCGCCGCGCTCGTCGAGCAGGATCGTCTGGCGGAGATCCCCAAGGTCGGCCCATCCGTAAAGGACGCGATCGTGCAGCTCGTGAGCACGGGAACGTCAGTTCGTCACGAGGAGCTCAAGGCCGCGGTGCCGTCGGGTCTCATCACGCTGCTGCGCGTGCCGGGCGTCGGGCCGGCAACGGCCCGGATCATCTACGAGAACCTGAAGATCACGACCGTCGACGAGCTGGAAGAGGCCGCGAAAGCTCATCGCCTCCGCGAGCTGCCGAAGATCCAGGCGAAGACCGAGGAGAACATCCTCAAGTCGATCGCGTCGCTCAAGCAGCGCACCGGCCGGAACCTCGTCCATCACGCCCGCGCCGCGGCGACGTCGATGGTCGATTGGCTGCGGCGGGAAACGGGCATCGAGGCGATATCGATCGCGGGTAGCCTGCGCCGCTACCGCGAAACGATCGGCGACGTCGATCTCCTCATCGCATCAGCGGAGGCCAAACCGGTCATGGATGCGCTCGTGCGGGCGCCATCGGTCGAGCGCGTGCTGGCGCACGGGGAGACGAAGACATCGGTCATCGTCACGCGCGGGCTGCAGATCGATCTCCGCGTCGTTCCGCCCGAATCCTGGGGCGCCGCGCTCGTCTATTTCACGGGTTCGAAGGAGCACAACGTCCGGCTCCGCGGCCACGCGCTCAAGAAGAAGATGCTGCTGAACGAATACGGCCTCTATCGCGTGGGCGCGGAGGCGCGCGGCCAGGAGATCGCGTCGCGCACCGAGGAGGACATCTACGCGGCGCTGGGGATGGACCCGATCCCTCCGGAGCTGCGCGAGGACCACGGCGAGATCGACGCCGCGATCGCGCACACGCTGCCGGCGCTCGTCGCGGTCGGTGACATGCGCGGCGATCTCCACACCCACACGAACTGGACGGATGGCCACGACACGCTCGCGGCTATGGCGCGGCGCGCGCGCGACAAGGGCTACGCGTACTACGCCGTCACCGACCACTCGCCCGGTCTCGGGCTGGTGAATGGTCTCGGCCCCGAGCGCATCACCGCTCGCATCGAGGAGGCACGGCGGCTCAGCGAGGAGCTCGCGCCCTTCCGCCTCCTCGTCGGGACCGAGGTCGACATCCGCGCGAACGGCACGCTCGACT
>DATEZK010000207.1:0-13673 GCA_035255665.1 Candidatus Limnocylindria bacterium | reverse complement strand
CGTGGTGCTCGAACTCTCCTCGTTCCAGCTCGAGACGCTCGCGCACAGCCCGCATGTCGCCGTCGTCACGAACATCGGCGAGGATCACCTGGACCACCACGGCACGCGCGAGAACTACATCGCGGCCAAACGCAACATCGTCGCCTGGCAGGGCGCGCACGACGTGGCCGTGCTCAACCTCGACGACCCCGCGACGCTCGCGATCCACACCGGTGCGACCTCACTGGTCCGCGGCTTCTCCCTGACCCTGCAGCCCCGTCACGGCGGCTTCCTCGACGCGGACGGACGCCTGGTCCTGACGGACGGTGATCGGCGCACGCCGATCCTGGCCGCGAGCGAGCTCCGCGTGCCCGGCCGACACAACGTGGCGAACGCGCTGGCCGCCGCGATCGTGGGCGGCGTCTTCGACATCGCGCCCGAGGTGATCGGCGAGGAGCTGCGGAGCTTCGAGGGCGTGTCGCGACGCCTCGAGACCGTGGCCGAGAAGGACGGCGGGCTCTGGGTGAACGACTCCGCGTCGACCACGCCCGACGCGACGATCAAGGCGCTGGACGCATTCGATCGAAAGGCGGTCGTCATCCTTGGCGGCGTCGGCAAGAACGCGGACTTCGGAGAGCTCGCGCGCGTCGTCGTAAAGCGCGCTCGTGGCGCGGTGCTCATCGGCAAGGCCGCGGACGAGATCGCGGCGGCGCTCGATGCCGCGGGTGCGGCGCGCGCCGCCGTCTCGGTCGTGCGGGCGAAGACCCTGGAGGACGCGGTCGCGGCGGCACGGACGCACGCTCAGCCTGGCGACGTCGTGCTGCTGTCGCCCGCCTGCGCGTCGTTCGACATGTTCTCGTCCGCCGACGAACGCGGCGACCGCTTCGCCGCACTGGTCCGCGCGTTCACAGAACCGGGGCGATCGTGAGACTGCTGCCGAGCCTGCCGCGCCGGACCTCGTACGACCTCGTCCTGGTCGTCGTCGTCCTCGCCCTCACGCTCGTCGGGATCGCGATGGTCTACAGCGCGAGCGGGATCAAGGCGCTCGATGCGCTCGACGATCCGCGCTACTTCCTCGGCTGGCAGTCGGTCTGGGCTGCGATCGGCCTCGTGGGCATGATCGCCGCGAGCCGCATCGACTATCACCGCTACCGCGTGCTTGCGCTGCCCCTGCTGACCGTCGCGGTCGTGCTACTCGCGGCGGTCCTCATTCCGAGCATCGGGACGAATGTGAACGGCGCCTCGCGCTGGCTCCGCGTGGGGCCGGTGGGACTGCAGCCGGCGGAGTTCGCCAAGCTCGCGCTGATCCTCTATCTCGCGTTCTGGCTTGGCGCGCGGCGGGACCGGATCGGGCAAAGCGGAACGGCGATCGGGTTCATCATCTTTACCGGACTCATTGTCGGTCTCGTCTTCGCGGAGCCCGACCTCGGCACCGCGATCGTGATCGGAGTGGTCGCGCTCGCGATGTACTTCGCCGCCGGTGCGCGCCTTTGGATGTTCGCCGCGCTGGCGGCGCTCTCCGGCGTGCTGGCCTTCGCGGCGGCGCTGGCACACCCGGAGCGGGTCGAGCGTCTCCTGACGTTCATCGATCCCTGGAAGGATCCGCGCGACGCCGGCTACCAGGCGATCCAGGCGCTCTATGGGCTGGCGCTCGGTGGCCTGTCCGGCGAGGGACTGGGCGCGGGGCGGGAGAAGTTCGGCTTCCTCCCATTTCCGTACACCGACTCGATCTTCGCGATCCTCGGCGACGAGCTCGGAATGATCGGCACGCTGTCCGTGATCATGCTGTTCCTCGTTCTCGCGTATCGCGGGGTTCGCCTCGCGCTGCGCGCGCCCGACGCGACCGGCGCGCTCATCGCCACCGGCATCACGACCTGGCTCGTCTTCCAGGCGTGGGTGAACATGGCCGTCGTCGCGAGCCTCATCCCCATGACCGGCATCACGCTGCCTTTCATCTCGTACGGCGGCTCGTCTCTCTGCGTCGGCCTTATCGCGGTCGGTATCCTCCTTAACGTTGGACGACAGGCCGCGCCGGCGCCAGCGACCGTGCCGCGTGCTCCTCGTCGGAGGCGGGACGGGCGGGCACGTCAGCCCGCTGCTCGCGATCGCGGAGGCGCTGGGAGAGATCGATCCAGAGGTGGGCTTCCTCTTCCTCGGTGGGCAACGCGGGAAAGAGGCTGAGCTCGTCCCGGCTGCCGGCCTGCCCTTCCACGCCACGCCGATGCCGTCGCTCAGGGATCCGCAGTCGCGTGTCGCGCTGTTGCGCACGCTCGTCGGTGTTCCGCTCGCGTTCTTCGACGCGCTCGCCCAGCTGGTGCGATTCCGCCCCGATGTCTGTTGCACGACCGGTGGCGTCGTCGCGATCCCGGTGACCATCGCCGCGCGCCTCATGCGCGTGCCGGTGTACCTCTGGGACGGGAACGCGCTCCCGGGCAGAGCGACCCGCCTGCTCGCGTCGTTCAGCTCGCGCATTGGCGTGAGCTACGAGCAGGCGCGCCACGCGCTGCCACGTGGCCGCACGGTCCTCGCGGGCACGCCGATACGCGCGTCGCTCCTGAAGTGGACCCGCGAGCGGGGCCGCGAGACGTTCGCGGTCCCCGCGGACGCGATGCTCGTCGTCGTCAGCGGTGGAAGTCAGGGATCCGAGCGTGTGAACGACGCGCTGTGGTCCGCGCTGGGTCGCCTCATTAAGAGCTCTTACGTCCTGCACATCACCGGCGAGAAGAACGGCGCACGCGCCGAGTCGCGCCGCGGGAGTCTCGCCGCGGAGGTGCGCGACCGCTACATCGTCCGCACGTTCCTCGCGGATGAGATGGGGGGCGCGCTCGCCGCCGCCGATCTCGCGATCGGTCGCGCTGGCGCCTCGTCCATCGCCGAGCCGCTCGCCTTCGGCGTGCCGCTGCTCGTGATCCCGTTCGGAGCGGCTATGGAGGGGCACCAGGAGGCGAACGCGCGCGCGATCGCCCAGACGGACGCCGCGATGATGATGCGTGAAGGCGAGCTCGACGGCGATCGTTTGGCCTCGCAGGTGCTCGGCCTTCTTCAGAGCCCCGACCGCCTGCGCCGCATGGCGAACGCGGCGCGTGCCGCGGGTCGTCCGCACGCCGCGAAGGAGATCGCGCAAGAGCTTCTCGCCCTCGGCGGCTGCGCTTGAGGATCCACATCGTCGGGATCGGCGGCGCGGGGATGTCGGCCGTCGGCAAGCTGCTGCTTGCGGCCGGGCACGGCGTGACCGGCTCCGACAACGGCCGCTGGCCACTGGCCGAGGCGCTGGCCCGCGAGGGTGCCGCCGTCTACGAGCGCTTCGCGGCCGAGCATGTCCCTGGCACCGAGGTCGTCCTGCGCTCGAGCGCATACAAGGAGGACAACGTCGAGGTCGCGGAGGCGATCCGGCGCGGCATACCCGTGTGGAAGCGCGAGGACGCCTGGCGCTTTCTCGCGAACGGCAAGCGAGTCATCGCGGTCGCCGGTACGCACGGCAAATCAACGACGACAGCGCTGGTCTGGTCCGCGCTGCGCACGGGCAACGTCGACGCCTCGCTGATCTGCGGTGCGGTCCTGCGCGGTATCGGCTCCAACGCCCACGCTGGCAGCGCCGACGTGCTCGTGATCGAGGCCGACGAGTACGACAACACTTTCCACGCGCTTCGACCGCTCATCGCGGTCGTCACGACGGTCGATCACGACCACGTCGACATGTTCCCGACGCGCGAGTCCTACCGCGATGCGTTCCGCACCTTCGTGCGCGGCATCGTGCCGCGCGGCACCCTCGTGACCTGCATGGACGACGAAGGTGCGCGCGACCTCGCTGCGTACACGCGCACGGAAGTGGAGCGGGACGTCGTGACCTACGGCACCGACAGCCGAGCGGACCTGCGCGTGACCCGCGACACCGACAAGGTGTACTCGCTGGGCGGCGAAACGCATATCAGCCTGCAGATCCCCGGTGCGCACAACGGTCTCAACGCGGCCGCCGCCGTTCTCGCGGCACACACCTTCGGTGTCACCAAGATGGACGCCGCGCTCGGTGTCTCGGAGTTCAGCGGCGTGGAGCGGCGACTTGAAGCGCTTGGCACCGCAGCGGGCGTGAAGGTCGTCGACGACTACGCGCACATGCCCGCCGAGATCGCCGTGGGACTCAACGCTTTCGAGAACGCGGTCGTCGTCTTCCAACCACATACGCCGAGCCGGCTCGCGAAATTCTTCGACGAGTTCGTTGCCGTGCTGCGTCGCGCGCGAGCGGTCGTCATCGTCGAGACGTTCTCGTCGGCGCGCGAGCATGCGGACGCGGCGTCCCGTGCTCGAGCGCTGGCGGAGGCGGTGGACGGTCGATACGCGAAGGACGGAGAAGAGGCCGCGCACATCGTGGCCGAGCTCGTGTCGCCCGGCGACGTGGTGCTGGTGATGGGCGCGGGCGACGTGCGCCCTGTCGGTGAGCGGCTGCTCGAGCTGCTGCGGACCCCGGTATGAAGCTGCTGCCCTTCGGCGTCCGCGACGAGCCGATGAGCAAGCACACCTCGCTCCATATCGGCGGGCCGGCGGACTACTTCGTGCGCGTCACGACCGAGCGCGATCTGGTCGGCGCGATCGCCGTCGCGCGCGAGCACGAGCTCCCCGTGCTGATGCTGGGCGGTGGCACCAACATGCTCGTGTCGGATAGCGGCGTGCGCGGCGTCGTGCTACAGAACGACTGGAGCGGGTCGTCGGTCGACGAGGTGACGATCACAGCGGCGTCGGGGACCCCTCTCGCATCTGTCGCAGCAGTCGCGGCACGCAACGGCATCGTCGGGCTCGAGTGGATGGCGACGGTGCCCGGCACCGTCGGCGGAGCGGTCCACGGCAACGCCGGCGCGTTCGGCAGCGAGACGAAGGACGTGCTCATCGGCGCCACGCTCATGGACCTGAACGGCGACTCGTGGACGGTGGGGAACGCGGACCTGGGGTACGCGTACCGCACCTCGAACCTGCAGAAGACGCCGATCGTGGTCATGAGCGCGCGTTTCCGTGGGGCGCCCGGCGACCGCGCGACCGCCGTGAAGCGCATCAAGGAGATCGCGAACGAGCGCATGGCAAAGCAACCGTTGGCCCAGCCGAACACCGGCTCGATATTCCGCAACCCGGAGGGCGACCACGCGGGCCGCCTCATCGAGGCAGCGGGTCTGAAGGGCGCGACCGAGGGCGGCGCGATGGTCAGCACTAAGCACGCGAACTTCATCGTGAACGTCGGCGAGGCCAGCGCGATGGATGTGTGGAATCTGATGCAGCGCTGCCAGCGCGAAGTGAAAGAGAAGTTCGGTGTCGACCTCGTTCCTGAAGTGGAGCTGGTGGGGGAGTGGTGAAGAAGATCCGCGTCGGCATCCTCACCGGTGGCGCGTCGGCCGAGCGCGACATCTCTCTCGCCACCGGTGCGCAGATCGCCGCGAGCTTGCCGTCGGATCGATTCGAGACCGTGCTGCTCGACCCACTTGCGCTCATGTCGCGCAACCCGTCGATCAGCGATGACCTCCGCAAACAGGCCGCGGAGCTTCTGCAGAGCGGCGGCATCGTGCAGCGGCCGCGCGAGCTGCCCAAAGGCCTCGAGGACCACATCGCCCGCGCCGAGAAGGCGATCGTTCCCGCGTCGGCCGCGATGTCGAACAGCTCCGGTCCGGTCGACGTCGTGATCCTCGCCCTGCACGGAACGTGGGGCGAAGATGGCCGCATCCAGGGCCTGCTCGACACGATCGGTATCCCATACACCGGCTCGGGCGTGCTCCCCTCCGCGCTCGCGATGGACAAGGTCATGGCCAAGAAGGTCCTCGCAGCGGATGGAATAGATGTCCCGCGCGGCGTCGTGGTGATGTCGGCCTCCGGCGACGACCTGGTCGAGGCGAAGTCCGTCGGGCTCCCGGCGTTCGTGAAGCCCGTCGCGAGCGGCTCCAGCGTCGGCGCCGCGATCGTCACATCCGCGGAACAGCTCGCGCCGGCGATCGTCGATGCCCTGAGGTACGACGAACGTGCCATGGTCGAGGAGCTGATCGGAGGGACCGAGCTCACCGTCGCGGTGATCGGCAACGACGACCTCACTCCACTACCGGTCATCGAGATCGTCACGAAGCGCGAGTTCTTTGACTACACCGCGAAGTACAGCGCCGGGGAGAGCGAGGAGATCGTGCCGGCGCGCATCCCGGATGACGTCGCCCGCCGCGCGCAGGACATCGCGGTCCGCGCGCACAAGGCGCTGGGCTGCCGGGGGATGTCGCGCACCGACCTCATGTGGTCCGGTGACCGGATGGCCACGCTCGAGGTGAACACCATCCCGGGGATGACCGCCAACAGCCTGCTGCCGAAGGCGGCGCGCGCCGCCGGGATCGAGTTCGGCGACCTGCTCGCGCGCTTCGTCGACTGGGCTCTCGAGGACGCGCGCCGGCGGGCGCGCTGAGCACTCGCTCCCGACGCTCGACCCGCGGCAAGCCCCGACGCCGGCGGCCCGTGTTCCGCATCAAGGACCCGGCTCGCGCGGGTGCCGCGCTGCTGGCCATCGCGTGCGCCGGGGCGTTGCTCGTCGTCGCGCTCGCGGACGTCGCGCGTGTCGAGGACGTCGTCGTGGTCGGCGCAAAACACGTGTCGCGCGACGCGGCCAGGTCGCAGAGCGGCCTCGACGGGGTGCCCACTTTCCTCGCGAGTGCGGCCGACGCCCGGACACAGATTCGGACGCTCGCGTCGGTCCGCGACGCGCGGGTGGAGATACTCCTGCCGTCGACCGCGCGCATCACGCTCGTCGAGCGCCAGGCAGTCGGGCGGTGGGTCGCGAGCGACAACGTCGAGTGGTTCATCGATGCGAGCGGGATCCTCTTCCCGTCCATCGATCGGTCCGGCGCGCCGGACCTCCGCGTGTTCGATGAGCGGGCCCCGCACACGGCCGGCGAGGCCATCGACCCTCCGGCTCTTGTCGAAGCGGCGCTCCGCCTCGCCGCGCTCGCGCCGGGTGAGCTGCGCGCGGACGCGAGCGACCTCCGAGTCGTGATGACCGCGGGTGCGAACGGACTGGTGCTGCGCACGGGCGCGAGGTGGGAGATCCGGTTCGGGACCGCTGAGCGCTTCGATGAGAAGCTCTCCATCGCGAAGCGCTTCCTCGTGGATAACCCGACGCGGCGCTTAGACTACGTCGACGTGCGCAGCCCCGACCGCATCGTCTTCAGCCCGAATTAATCCTTCGTGTGGCTTCCGCTCCTCGGCCTCGCCGCCGGGGTGCTGCTCGGGCTCGCCCTCAACTTCAACCTTCCCATCGAGTGGGCCCGTTACACCGCGGTCGGGATCCTCGCCGCGCTCGACTCGCTCCTCGGCGCCTTCCGCGCGGAGCTGGAGGGCCACTTCGACACGAAGATCTTCCTCTCGGGCTTCTACACGAACGCTTTGCTCGCGGCGGCGCTCACGTTCCTGGGGGACAGGCTGGGAATCGACCTCTACCTGGTGGCCCTGTTCGCGTTCGGCTGGCGGATCTTCCAGAACGTCGCTGTCATCAGGCGACATTTCCTTTAGATTCGATCTAGTCTCGGGCGGGCGATCGCGTGGACGCAGGTGGGGAGCAGAAGGAGAGTCAAGGAAGGCGGACGCTCCGTGACTGACCAGACCGTGCTCGTCGCGATCGATATCGGTACCACGAAGGTCTGCGTGCTCATCGGTGAGGTGGGCGGCCGCAGCGGTGGCGTCGACGTCATCGGCATCGGGCAGGCGCCCTCCGACGGCCTCCGCAAGGGTGTCGTCATCGATATCGACCGCACCGTCCAGTCCGTGGCGGCGGCCGTGGACGCCGCCGAGCGGCTTTCCGGCCTCAAGGTGCGCTCCGCGTTCGTCGGCATCTCCGGGATGCACGTCGGCTCCCAGAACTCGCGCGGGATGGTCGCCGTATCGGGCCGCCAGCACGACGTCACAAGAGAGGACACCGTCCGGGCGATCGAGGCCGCGCGCGCCGTGTCGATCCCCAATACCCGCGAGATCCTCCATGTCATCCCACGCGGCTACGTCGTCGATGGGCAGGAGGGCGTGCGCGATCCCATCGGGATGAGCGCGGTCCGCCTGGACGTGGAAGCGCACATCGTCACGGCCTCGTCCTCGAGCGTCACCAACCTGACCAAGTGCGTGCAGAAGGCCGGGGTAGAGATCGACGAGCTCGTGCTGACGCAGCTCGCCACGGCGGAGGCCGTACTCACGGATGAGGAGCGCGAGCTCGGCGTCGTCCTCTGCGACATCGGCGGAGACACGACGGACGTCGCTGTGTTCCAGGACGGCTCGATCTGCCACTGCGCGACCATCCAGATGGGCGCGCGGAGCGTCACGAGCGACCTCGGTCTCCTGCTGCGGGTCACGCCCGACGTCGCCGAGGGCCTGAAGATCAAGCAGGGGACGGCGCTGCCGCTTGAGGTCGACCCGGACGAGGTCATGCAGATCACGTCGATCGGCGAGGACGTGCCGCGGCCGATCACCAGGCGGCACATGGCGCAGATCATCGAGGCCCGTACGGCGGAGCTGTTCGATCACGTGTCCCGCGAGATCGAGGCCGCCGGGGCTACGAACCGGCTGCAGGCCGGGGTCGTGCTCACCGGCGGTGGCGCGCAGCTCACCGGCATCCCACGGGCGGCCCGGGACCAGCTCGGGATGGCCGCGCGGGTCATGGCGCCCAGCGGAGTTGGTGGTCTGACCGATTCCATCGCGTCGCCGCCCTACGCCGCAGCCTCCGGGCTGCTCATCTGGGGCGCCAAGAACTGGTCTGCCGACGACGACCGGGTGGCCGCCCGCTCCCTCGACGGGGTCGGCGGCCGTCTCTCGCGACTCTTCCGCTCGCTCATGCCGTGAGCTACTCGCTCTGGGTCTTCAAGGGTCCAGTTCCCAGCTCGGAACAGGACTTTGTGGACCGCCTTGACCGGTTCGACGCCGGCGACGACGCCATTTTTGAGGCCAGCACCCAGCTCGTGGCCTTCTATGACGAACTCTTGCGGCGTCACCCAGCGTTGGAAGACCTGCCCGATGAGAAGATCGACGACTCGGTGTGGTCGATGACTCCCAAGCGCAGCGAACGGCTCCTTACCCTTGACTGCGTCTGGCCAGAAGCCGAGACAATGGCGAAAGAGGTCTACAAGTTGGCGCGGAAGCACGGTCTCGTGCTGATGGATCCGCAGAGCGGCCAGATAGTTCGCCCCTAACACTCGACCAGATGCTGCGTTCGGGTATAGAGTCGTGACAACAACTTAAGACTCCGTGCTGGGGCCGTCAGGGGAGGGGCAGCAGCAGGGAACTGGTTTGGAGTGTGCCCATGCCCCTCCGGAGCGATATAGAGAATTTCGCTCTCATAAAGGTCGTCGGTGTCGGCGGCGGTGGATCCAACGCCGTCAACCGCATGATCCGCGCGGAGCTTATGGGCGTCGAGTTCATCGCGGTGAACACCGACGCTCAGGCGCTGCTTCTCTCGGACGCACCACACAAGATCCGCATCGGCGACAAGGTCACCAAGGGCCTTGGGGCCGGCGCCGATCCCAGTATTGGGCGCAAAGCCGCCGAGGATGACAGCGAGAAGCTCTACGAAGCGCTCAAGGAAGCCGACATGATCTTCGTCACCGCCGGTATGGGTGGCGGAACGGGGACAGGCGGCGCTCCGGTCATCGCCGAGATCGCCAAGGACATCGGCGCGCTCACCGTCGCCGTCGTCACGAAGCCGTTCGCGTTCGAGGGTGCCAAGCGCAAGCTGCTCGCGGAGCAGGGGATCGCCGATCTCGTCGACAAGGTCGACACGCTGATCACGATCCCGAACGACCGCCTGCTGCAGATCGTCGAGAAGCGCACGAGCATGGTCGACGCATTCCGCATCGTCGACGATGTGCTGCGTCAAGGAGTGCAAGGCATCAGCGATCTCATCACGGTGCCCGGCCTCATCAACCTCGACTTCGCCGACGTCAAGACGATCATGACCAACGCCGGATCGGCGCTCATGGGCATCGGTCACGGCACGGGCGAGACGCGCGCCGCCGATGCCGCCCGTCAGGCGATCCAGTCGCCGCTGCTCGAGCAGTCGATCGACGGCGCGCGCGGTGTGCTGTTCACCATCACCGGCGGCCCGGACCTCGCACTGTTCGAAGTGAACGAAGCGGCCGAGATCATCCACGCCGCGGCCGACCCCGAGGCGAACATCATCTTCGGCGCGGTCATCGACGACCGCATGGGCAACGACGTGAAGATCAGCGTCATCGCGACGGGCTTCGACCAGCTGCGACCGCTGAAGCGGATCGAACAGCCGATGTACAAGCGGCAGGTGGAGCAGCGACCAGCCGAACGCCCTACTCCGGCGGCCGTGCTGCAGACGCCGGCCGCTACGAAGGCGTCTGAGGACAAGAAATTCGACCCGAACGACCTCGAGGTGCCGAGCTTCCTCCGCCGCCGCTAGTCGCGAGCTGACCGAGCGCCAGCGAGTGCTGGCGCACGCGACTTGGTATGGCCGTCGCGTGCCCGCCGAGTAAACGTTTGGTACCTCGGCCTCCGCCTACGATGCCGGCGACGTGGACCCTCGGCCGACGGACAGGATCGTGCGCGTTGGCCAGTCGAGTTTGAGCGAGCGCATCGCTCGCCGCATCTCCCCCTGGGCGCTGGTGACCGCCATGGTGGTGTTCCTCCTGCCGTTTGCGACGGTCTCGTGTGCGACACCGGGTGGGCAGGGCACCGTCGGCGCGGGCGTGACGGCGAAGTACTCCGGTCTCACTCTGGCGCTCGGCGGCGATCCGACACTCGAGGCGATCGAAGGCCGTCCGACTCCGGGCCCGCCCACCGCAGAGGACCGTGTGCCGCTGCAGCCGCTCTTCACGCTTGCGCTGGTGCTGACCGCTGTTGCGGTCGCGATCGCCATTCGCGCGCGCCATCGACGCGCTCTCGGCGTTGCCGCGTTCGCCGCGGCGGCGGGTGCGAGTGCCACCGTGGGAATGGCGATCGTCGACCGGTGGCTGACCGATCGGATCGTCGCCACCCTCGCGCGCCAGTCGAGTCCCCGCCTGGCCACGACCGACCCGGCGACGTACGTCAACGCGGACCTTGGCTTCTTCCTACTGGTGTTACTGCTGCTCGGGACCCTTGCCATGAATGCGGTGGCGCTCATCCGCT
Source organism: Candidatus Limnocylindria bacterium (assembly GCA_035255665.1). Classification (GTDB taxonomy): domain Bacteria; phylum Chloroflexota; class Limnocylindria; order P2-11E; family P2-11E; genus CF-39. The sequence goes on along the minus strand of DATEZK010000207.1, from coordinate 2,570 downwards.
CCAGGCCCCCTGGAGAGCCCGAGCACTAGATTTTGTGCCCGGCTCTCCCATATCTTGTGTGTGTGAGATGCCCCTCCTGCGGTCATGAGGACACCCGCGTCGTCGATTCCCGCGAAGCGGAGGACGGCGACTCGATCCGTCGGCGCCGTGCCTGCGACCAGTGCGGCGAGCGATTCACAACCCGTGAGCGCTCGGAGTCTGCCCGGATCCAGGTCGTAAAGCGGGACGGCTCGCGCCAGGAGTTCGACCGCCGGAAGCTCGCGAGCGCCATCGGGAAGGCTGCGTCGAAGCAGCTTGCGCCGGATGCGGTCGATCGTCTGATCGACGACCTCGAGACGACGATCCGTCAGAGCGGAACGTCCGAGGTCGGATCGCAGCGGATCGGCGAGATGGTCCTCGAGCGACTCGCGGAATCGGATCCGATGAGCTATCTGCGCTTCAAGATCGTGTACGCCGGCCTTCAGGATCCCGACGCGCTCTATGACGAGCTCGAGGACCTCGTCCGACGCCGCCAGGAGTCACGTGACCGCAAGTTCGCGGAGCAGACCGTGCTTCCGATAGAACCCGAAACTGCGGTCACCGGTCGCCGACGACGGCGCTAGGCCGCTAGCACCAGCGGCGAAGTGACTGTCCGCGCGGTCTTATGGGATCTCGATGGCACGCTCACGGACAGCGTGCGCTTCGTGGTCGACACGGCGAATCGTGTCATCGAGGCGCACGGTGGGACTCCCCTTCCGTTCGAGAGCGTCGGGGCCATGACCGGACTGCCACTTGAAGCGATCTTCCGGATGTCGTGGCCCGATCTCACCGCTGATCTCGCCCAGCGGTACCGCAGTGAATATCGGGACATCTACGACCGCGAAATGGTCCCCGCGACGAAGCTGTACGAGGGCGCGCGCGAGACGCTGCACATGTTCCATGAGACTGGATTGCTGCAGGCCACCGTCACGGGCAAGCGTGCCGCGGACTGCGAGCGCATCCTCCGCGGTCTAGGCATCGCCGGTGAGATCGACGTCTACCTTGGCGGCGACTCCGTCTCGCGACCCAAGCCGGCGCCGGATCTCGCCCAGCACGCGATGGCGCGCCTCGGGTGCGCCGCAGAGGAGTGCGTTGTCGTCGGCGACGCGAATGCGGACATCGCGATGGGCAAGACCGCTGGGGCGCACACGATCCAGGTCCTCTGGGGTTTCGCGCGAGAGCGCATCGACGGCGCCGACCATGTCGTCGGCACGTGGGCGGATCTGCGCGCGACGGTGTTCGCGCTCGCGGGCCGCGCCAACCCCATACTTCGCGGCGGTGGTGCTCTCGGATCGTGACATCCGCGCCGCGATCGCGTCGGGGCGCATCGGCATCGACCCCTTCGACCCCGCGGGCGTGCAGCCCGCGAGCATCGACATCCGCCTCGATCGGTATTTCCGCGTGTTCCGTTCGAGCCGCCACGCGTACATCGACCTGGCGAATCCCCTTGACGACATCACGGAGCTGATCCAGGTTGCGGAGGACGAGAAGTTCATCCTGCACCCGGGCGAGTTCGTGCTCGGCTCGACGCGCGAGCGGATCCGTCTCTCCGACGACGTCGTGTCACGCGTCGAGGGAAAGAGCTCCCTCGGCCGGCTCGGACTCCTGATCCACAGCACCGCCGGGTTCATCGATCCGGGCTGGGACGGGCACATCACGCTCGAGCTCTCGAACGTGAACAACATCCCGATCACGCTCTATCCCGGGATGCGCGTGGGGCAGCTGTCCTGCTTCCCGCTCAGCAGCCCCGCGGAGCGTCCGTACGGAACTCCGGAGCTCGGGTCGAGCTACCAGGGCCAGACCGGACCCACACCGTCGCGTTATCGACTCGACCTGCCGCGGAAGTCGTAGATGTGCGCCGAGTGTTTCCTCCTCGTGTTCCTGGAGGCGTTCATCAACATCGCCGCGCAGGCGTTGGTGCTCCTCATCTTCGTCCGCGTGATCATGTCGTGGGTCCCGATGCGCCTCCCGTTCGGGCTGAACGAGCTCGTGTGGAACGTCACCGAGCCGGTGCTGGCTCCGATCCGCCGCTTCATGCCGATGGCGGGCGGCTTCGACTTTTCCCCGTTCATCGCCCTGCTGCTGATCCAGATCATCGCGAGCATCCTCCTGCGGGTCCTCCCGCCAGCGATTCCAAACCCGCCGTTCTGATGCTGGCGGTCCGCCGCGAGGGCGAGCGTGTCATCTTCACTATCCGGGTGACCCCGCGTGCGTCCGCGAACGCGGTCGGCGGCGAGCGGGACGGCGCGCTCCTCGTCCGCGTGACGGCGGCACCGGTGGAGGGAAAGGCGAACGACGCGGTGGTGGAGCTCCTGGCGAAGGCACTGGACGTGCCCCCGAGCGAGGTCCATCTAGAGCAGGGCGCCGCGGCGCGGACCAAGCGCATGAGCGTGCCGCGCGGGGCCGAGGCCGCCCTGCAGCGGCTCGCGAAATGACCGCGGTCCGACGGACGTATGGACGGAGAATGACCGCACATGCGAGCCTGGCCGCGCTCTTTCCGACGGCTCTTGCGCGCGCCGGCCGCGTGAACTTCACCGAGGCCGTCCGTGACC
>DATEZK010000206.1:0-2173 GCA_035255665.1 Candidatus Limnocylindria bacterium | reverse complement strand
ACTTCTCGCGAATCACCAGAGCCACCTCGACACGCTCGCGATCCTCGCGGCTTTGCCAGAGCGGCGGCGACGCACGATCGCGGTTCTCGCCGCGCGCGACCACTTCTTTGAGCGCCTGCCTCGCGCGCTCGCCGCATCGCTCTTTGGCATGGCCGTCGCGTTCGACCGTACGCGCTACACGGAGCTGCGCCGCTGGACCCGCCTGCTCGCGGCGGAGCGCGAGGGCTGGCTCCTCGTGTTTCCATCGGGGAGCCGCAAGCGCACAGAGGCGCACGACGCGATCCTCCTCGTACTGGCACGGAGCGGCTGGACGCTCGTGCCGGTGGCGATCGCCGGCACGAAAGAAGCGTGGCCCGTCGGCCGCGCGCGGTGGCGGCCGTTCCGCGCGATCGACGTGACATTCGGAACGCCACTCGCCGCGGACTCCACGAGGCGCCTTTCGGGCGAGCTCGCGAAGTTCTGGCAGGAGAGTGCGACCGATGCCTGATCTCGGCCTCTATCAGGGCAAGTACGCATTGCGGCGGCTGCTCGATCGGATCCCCGGCATCGCGCGCTTCGAGCCGAACGCCGTCTCGATGTCCTCGCTCGTGCCATCGCTCGTTGCTGGCGTGTCGCTCGCGCTCGGCTGGTGGCCGCTGGCGATCCTGGGCATCGCGGGCCGTATGGTCCTCACCACCCTCGACGGGCACATCGCCGAGAACTACGGCAAGAAGACGCGTATCGGCGGCTATGTGAATCGCGTGCCGGCAGAGCTCGGCGACGTCATGATCCTGCTTGGCCTGTGGACGCGGGCCGACCCGGCCTGGGGGACGCTCGTCATCGCCGGCGCGTGGCTCGTGAACGTGTTCGGTGTCCTCGGGCTTGCCGCCGGCGGATCGACGCAGTCCGTCGGCCCGGCGGGGCAGACCGACCGGCTCGCGCTGCTCGTTCTCGCTTCGGCGCTCGCGATCGTCGTCCCCATCGACTGGACCATCGTGTGCCAGATCCTCGTCGCGCTCATCGCGCTGACCGTGGCCCTGCGCATTCGTCGCACTGTGCGCGAGCTCGTCCGACCCGCATGATCGGGCTCACCTATCTGAACTACGCCTCGATCGGGCTGCTGCCAGTGCGCAGCGCGCTCGCGGGAATACCCCCCTTCGAGGTCGGCGGGCTCGCCTTCATGCGCCCGCTCTTCGACCGTCATCAGGACGTGCGCGCCGCCGTCGCGCGCTGGCTCGGAGCGACCGAACGCAACATCGCGTTCCTCGGCTCGACTACCGCCGCGCTGCAGGCCGTCGCGCGCACGTTCGATTGGAAGGAGGGCGACGTCGTGCTTTATCCGAAGGGCGATTACCCCGCCAACGTCCTTCCGTGGACCGACCTCGCTCGATATGGCGTCTGCGCGAAGGCGGTGACTGACTGGTCAGTTCCGTTCCCCCAGCGCACGCGGCTGGTCGCGATGTCGACCGTGGACTGGACGACCGGAGACGAGCGCCCGTGGCGCGACGTTTGCGCCAGGGCGCGGTCCGCCGCGATCTGGACCTGCGTCGACGCGATCCAGTCCGCGGGCGTGAAGGAAAGCTGGTCGCCCGACGTGGACTTCTGGGCGTCCGGGACACAGAAGTGGCTCGTCTCTGGCTTTGGTCTCGCTCTGCTCGCGGTCTCGGATCGCGCGCTGTCGTCGCTCGAAGGCCCGTGGTCGAGCGCGATCAGTCTGCGCGAGCCGCCCAGGATCGAGTCCGGTCTCGTGGACAGCGCGCGCCGCTGGGAGCTTGGGTGGATCACCCCCACGGCACTGCTGCGCTTTCGCGCGAGCCTGCATTGGTTCGAACGGACCGGATGGCATGAGGTCTCGTCGCGCGTGCGCGCGCGGCGCGACCGCGTGCACGAGCGGCTGCTCGAGATGGGCTATCCGGTGATCTCCGATCCGGTCGCCTGGAGCGGGATCGTGTCCATCGATCCCGCGCCGCTCGACGCGAAGGCGATCGTCGAGGCCGGCCATCGGCGACGCATCGTCCTTGGCGAGCGCGGCGGCCGGATACGGCTCTCGCCGCACTGCTTCACCGGGTCGCGCGAGATCTCGCGCGCTTTGGACTGGCTCTGGCGGGTTCGCTCGCGAGGAATTCACGCATGAACCTCGCGTACGCCGTTCTGGCGCTGGGGATGCGCACGATCGGACGGCTGTCGGACGGCA
>DATEZK010000205.1:0-4075 GCA_035255665.1 Candidatus Limnocylindria bacterium | reverse complement strand
CTCCCGGTGTCGGCGTGCCTCCTGGTACGACGTCGCCGCCTGGTGGGCGCACACCGATACCCACGGTCCCGCCGCGCGATACACCGCGACCCACGAAGAAGCCGTAGCGGCGCGCGCGCGTCTCACCCTCGGCGTGCTTGCTCAGCGCGCTGCGGTCCAGCCGCAGCTCGGATCGCCAGCGGGCGCATCGCTCTCTCGAAACGGGCCCGCTCGAAGCGAGGCCGGGCAGATCGCTCTCTCGAAACGGGCCCGCTCCGCACACTATCTGTTCGTTCGCTTTGGTCCCGCGGTCTCGACTCTCGTTCGCGACGTGCCCCGCCTCGCACTCTCTCCTAGCTGAGTTTGCGCGCACCTAGACTGAAGTCATGGGAGCGGTGTCGAGCGCGGCGTTCTATGCGCCGGTTGAGCTCGAACTCAAGGAATTGGAGCGCCGCCTTCTCGCTGTCGGGCGCGGCGGACATCCGACGTTCCAGGCAGCCGTCGAGCACGTCTTCCAAACACCGGGCAAGCTTCTCCGACCCACGCTCGTGTTCCTCTCCGCTCGCTTCGGGACGCGGGATGACCGCGAGACCGTGCTCAATCTCGCGCAATCGCTCGAGCTCGTGCACACCGCGTCGCTGGTGCACGACGACATCGTCGATCGCGCGGACGTCCGCCGGAACATCCCCACGGTCAATGCGATGTGGGATGGCGACGTCGCGCTCATCGTCGGCGACTACCTCTTCGCCAAGGCCTACGCGCTCGCCGCGGTCCTCCCGAAGCCCGAGGTCATCGCGATCGTCGCGCAGACGGTGTTCGCCCTCTGCGACGGCGAGCTCAACGAGGTCACCTCGCCACCGACGATGCCGACCGAGGCCGAATACCTCGAGCGGATCGAGCTCAAGACCGCCTCGCTCTACGCCGCGTGTTGCCAGGGCGCCGCGCTTTTGACGGAGGCGGATCCGGAGCACGTGGCCGCGCTCGGCGCGTTCGGCACGAATCTCGGGCTCGCCTTCCAGATGACCGACGACATCCTTGATCTCGTCGGCGACGAGGCGGAGTTCGGCAAGGCCGTGGGACGCGATCTCCAGGAGGGCATGGCGACGCTGCCGATGATCTACGCCGCGGCGGAGTCCGGCGGCCAGGACGGCGAGCTCGCGCGACGCATCGTCGCGCCGGGGAAGTCGCGCGACGAAGTGATCGACCTCCTGCGGATCATCCGTGCGAGCGGCGGACCGGAGCGCGCACGCGCGCGTGCGCTGGGATTCCATGACGCGGCTCTTCGCGCGCTCGACGGCCTGCCCGCGCGCGGCGAGCGTGAAGCGTTGCGCGACGTCGCTGACTTCGTCATCAGCCGCGTTCGATGAGTCCGGCTCCAAAGCGCGAGCTCGCGGAGATGCGCGACCGGCTCGTGCGTGAGGTCGAGCGCGTCATCAGCGCGACCGATGGCCTCACGGCCGACCAACTCGCCTGGACGCCGATCGCCAAGGACGCGAACAGCCTGATCGTCCTCGCCGCGCATACCGTGGGCGCCGCCGAGCGCCACATCCTGGCGCGCATCGCGGGACGAACGCCCGGCCGGACGCGCGATGAGGAATTCGCCGATGCAGGCGACATCGCCGGAATTCGCAAGCGGTGGAATGACGTGAAGCGTGGCATCGCCGATGTCCTCGACAACTTGCCGCCGGGGCGTCTCGACGAGGATCTCGTTGGTCCCGTGTCGACCAGTTCGGTCCAGGCGATGATCGTCCACTCGATCGCGCACGCATCCGAACACGCCGGACAAGCGGAGCTCACGCGAGATCTCCTCAAGGAACGCGAAGCCGCGAGGTAGCGACGCGCGGGGATGCGGCGCGGCGGGTAGCGCCGCGGGTGACGCAGCTCAAGACAGAGACAGCGGGCGCATCGCGAACGAGAGCCGAGGCCGCGGTATGAAGATCACCGTGGAGAGACGAACGGAGCGGACCCGATTCGAGTGAGCGATGCGCCCGCTGGCGATCCGCGCCCGCTGGCGATCCGAGCCACGGCAGGACCCGCGGCGCCGACGCGTCTACGCCGTCGGCGGCGCTCCTCCACGATCGCGTCCGCCCCGCCGTCCGCGCCGGCGGCGCTTTCTCTTCGCAGCTCCGTCTTGCACTGGCGTCGGGCGCTCCTGTCGCAGGACCTCGTCGCCGCCGTACGAGCCGACACCGCGCGTGTGCGCCGGGACCGGATCGAACGTGACGCCGAGCTCCGTCGCCGTGTACTCCGCGCGGCCGCCGTCGACCAGGCCGACGACGATCGACTCCTTCACCACGTTGACGCCCTGCGTCGTCGCGCAGCCCGAGGTGCCGCACGATCCGCTGACGCACGCAGGAATGTGGAAGGTCTCCCCGAGCTTCGGGAGCTTGCCCTTCACCTCTTGATAGGTCTCGAGCTCGTAGATGAGGCAGCACTTGAGGCGGCCGCAGACGCCGGTGAGCTTGGACTGATTCAGCGGGAGGTCCTGCTCCTTCGCCATGCGGATCGAGATGTTCGAGAACTTGTCGAGCCAGCTCGAGCAGCAGAGCTCGCGGCCGCAGGTGCCGACACCGGTCATCACTTTCGTCTCGTCGCGTGCGCCCAGCCGGCGAAGCTCGACGCGAGCACCGAACTGCGCGGCGAGCGCCGCGTTCAGTTCGACGAGGTCCGCGTCGACCGGGGCGCGGCCAGACGGGTCGGTCGAATAGAAGACCGTGATAGAGGAGCCGTCGAACTGCCAGTCCGTGCCGAGGATCTTGATCGGCAGATTTCTGGAGCGGACCATCTCGGCCGCGGTGATCGCCGCGTCAGCGTCCATACGTTCGCGCTTGTTGATCTCGAGCACGTCCGCGACCGTCGCCTTACGCACGACGTTGCCGAGCGGCGGGTCGATCTGCACCAGCGGCGAGTCAGTTGGCAGGATCTGCACGCGGGCGGCGTCGACGCCGAGCTCGGTCCGCACGATGATCCAGTCATTGACCCGGTAATCGGTCACCGGTCCCGGTTCGAAGAAGTACATGCGCCCAGCCTTCATGAAGCGAGCGCCGACAACGGTACGCATCAGGCAGCCTCCGCAAATGTTTCGTCGTACGGGAGCTTCAGCGCGAAGAGCTCGAGCAACATCCGCGCGCTGACGGTGGTCTCGACGACGTCGCGCCGCCACCGCTCCATTCGTTGCGCGAGATCGACGAGGTCGCGCGTCGTCACCTTCGCCGCGAGACGCCGGCTCTCGTCTTCGCGGTCCGGACGCATCGCTCGGTCGGCGACGCCGGTGCCCGCGACGGCCGCATCGCGAACGAGCTCGCTCCAGCTCACCAGACGCGTCTCGATCAGCTCGCTGCGCTTTTGCGAATCCCGCTCGTCGGCGAGCGCCGCGGCCCAGGCGAAGCGCTCGGTCAGCCTGCTGCCCACGAGCCGGTAGAACTCGGCCTCGAACTGTTTGCGTGCCGCGCGTGCGCCCTCGTCGCTCGCGAGCGTGAAGGCGATGCCCGGCTTGCCGGCCGCCGGTGCGGCGAAGCGCGCCGCGCTCTGCCCGAACCTACCGACCAGCGCGCGCTCGATCTCGAGGCGCGCGACGGAGCGGAAGGGCAGCGGCTGCAGTCGCGAGCGGATCGTCTCGAGCAACCGCGACGGTGTCGGCGTGATCAAGAGGAGCACCGCGTGCGAGGGCGGCTCCTCCAGGGTCTTGAGCAGCGCGACCTCCGCGTGCTCGGACAGATCGGCCGCGTCGTCGATGATGACGATGCGTTTCCGCCCCTCGAGCGGGCGGAGAGCGAGATCCTGCTGCATCTCGCGGATCTGCTCGATCGTGATGTTCTTGCGGTCATCCCGCTTGGCCTGGTCGACCAGTCGGGTGATCTCGCGGACGTCCGGATGCAGACCGCGCTCGATCTTCCGGCAGGCGAGGCAAACCCCGCATCCGCCCGGCACCGCCGGCTCGGTCCCGCAGTTGAGTGTCTGCGCCAACCGCAGGGCCAGCGTGTGCTTCCCGATCGACCGCGGACCGCTGAGCTCGTATCCATGGGCCACGTCGCCGCGGGCCGCTCGCTCGCCAAGCCTGGCGAGCAGGCGACGCTGCCCGATCACATCTCGCACG
>DATEZK010000204.1:0-3068 GCA_035255665.1 Candidatus Limnocylindria bacterium | reverse complement strand
ACTCGAACGTCATGTGCGGTGGAGCACGCCGTTCCACGAGTCGACGCGCGTCGACGAGACGACGCCGCCGACCCTGAAGCGCTTCGCGCATGCGCGTCGTGACGCGCCGCCACGACCGCTCGGCCGCGACCTGGTGGCGCGCCGAGTCCGGGACCACGAGCTCCGCCGCGACCGACGGGGTCGGCGCGCGCACATCCGCGGCGTGATCGGCGAGCGTCACGTCCGTCTCGTGACCGACGCCGCAGACAACGGGACGAGGGAAGCGCACGATCGCGCGCACGAGGGCCTCGTCGTTGAACGCCGCGAGATCCTCGCTCGGGCCGCCGCCGCGCGCGATGATCACGACGTCGAGCTCGCGCAGCTGCGCCAATCCATCGAGCGCGCCGATAAGCGACTCCACGGCGCCGACGCCCTGGACCTGCGCGGGAGCAAGGATCAGCTCGATGCGCGGATCGCGACGCGCGACGACGGTCTGCACGTCGCGCCACGCGGCCCCGATCGCGCTCGTGACGACGCCAACGCGACGCGGTGTCGGCGGCAGCGCGCGCTTGCGCTCCAGCGCGAAGAGGCCCTCCGCGGTGAGCCGGCGCTTGAGCGCCTCGAGGCGAAGGAACGCATCACCGGCACCGGCCGGACGGACGTCGTCGATGCGCAGCTGGCAGCGGCCGTTGCGGTGGTAGAACTCGACCCACCCGTGCGCGAGGATCTTCGTCCCGTCGCGCGGTGTGAGGGCGATCTGCGCCGCCTGCGACGCGAACAGCACGCTCTGCAGCTGACCGACGTTGTCGCGCAGCGTGAAGTACACATGACCCGCGGGCGACGTCTGTGCTTGAAAGACCTCGCCCTCGACCCATAGATCCTTGAACTCGTCGCCGGACTGGATGTGCTCGGCCAGCCGGATCGCGAGCTGACCGACGCGCAGGACGTCCTTAGGCGCGCTCGAGATACTCACCCGTCCGCGTGTCGACCTTGATCTTGTCACCGACCTTCACGAAGAGCGGCACGTTGACCTTGAGCCCCGACTCGAGCGTCGCCGGCTTCGTCGCGCCCGTCGCGGTGTCACCCTTCAGGCCGAAGTCCGTCGAGGCGACCGTCATCACGATCGAGGCCGGCATGTCCACGCCGATCGGCTCACCCTCGTACTCGTTGAGCGTGACCTCCATCCCGTCGGTGAGGTAGTTCACGGCGTCACCGAGCTGGTCCGCATCAAGAGCGATCTGGTCGTAGGTCTTCGTGTCCATGAAGTGGAAGTGCGTGCCGTCCTTGTACATGAACTGCACGACGCGGTGGTCGAGGCGGACGCGCTGGAAGCTCTCGCCGGCCTGGACCGTCTTTTCGATGAGGTCCCCTTTGCGAACGTTCCGCAGCTTCATGCGGACCTGCGCGCTGCCGCGTCCCATCTTGATGTGCTGGAACTCGACGATCTGATAGAGCTGCCCGTCGATCTCGACGGTGATGCCGCGCTTTATCTCCCCGGTGCTGATCACTGTTTCTTCTTCGTCTCCTCAATGAGCCAACGGAGCGCGACCTCGTAGCCGACGACGCCCAGGCCGACCACTTGGTTCGCGGTCACATCTTTCAGATAGCTATGGTGGCGGAAGGCCTCGCGCTTCATCACGTCGCTGATATGCACCTCTACGACCGGGAACTTGCAGGCCGCGACGGCGTCACGCAGCACGACGGAGGTATGAGCGAGTCCTCCAGGATTGATGATGGCACCATCGGCCGCGGCTTGCTGCTGCAGGAAGTCGATGAGCGCTCCCTCGTGATTCGATTGGAACGCGGTCAGCGAGGCACCGCCGTCGCGCGCGATACCGGTGCAGCGCGCCACGATCTCGTCCAGAGTCGTCGTCCCGTAGATCTGGGGCTCGCGCGTGCCGAGCGTGTTGAGATTGGGTCCGTTCACCAGCAGGAAGCGCGTCATGCGGCCCGGCCCTGCAAGAGGCGCGCGGCGTCGCGCAGGGTCCCGTCGGCGACGTCGACGACCTCGCTGAAGAGCCCGACGCGCCGCGGGAGTATCCAGCGCACCTTGCCGGCGCGCGCCTTCTTGTCGCGCTGGAGGTAGGACCAGACCTCACGCGGCAGCGGCGCGCGGATCGGCAAGCGCGCGCGCGCGAGCAACCGCTCGACGTCGATCCGGAGCGATCTGGGCGCGAGGCCCAGCGTTTCGGAGAGCGCGGATGCGAACACGAGGCCGATCGCCACCGCCTCGCCGTGTGTGACGCGGTACCGGGAAGCCGCCTCGTACGCGTGCCCCATGGTGTGCCCGAAGTTCAGCAGCTCGCGGAGCCCGGTCTCGCGCGGGTCGAGCGTGACGATGTTCGCTTTCACCTCGGCCGCGAGCGCGACGGACGTGACCTGCGGACCGATCTCGCCGCGCAGCACGCCGTCCAGCGAACGCTCGACATGCGCGACGGCATCGCGGTCGGCGAGGAATGCGCTCTTCACCACCTCGGCCAGGCCCGAGGACAGCTGCCGCTGCGGCAACGTCGCGAGGACGCCGGCATCTGCGAAGACCGCGTCGGGCGGATGGAACGCTCCCACCAGGTTCTTGCCTTCGGGGATGTCGATCGCGGTCTTTCCGCCGATCGCGGCGTCGACCATGCCGAGCAGGGTTGTCGGGACCTGCGCTACGCGCACGCCGCGCAGATACGTCGCGGCCGCGAAGCCCGCAGCATCGCCTACGGCGCCGCCGCCGAGCGCGACGATGCCGCCGTCGCGACCGAGCCCGGCCTGCGCGAGATCGGCCCAGAGCCTCGAGACCGCGCGTACTGACTTCGCGCCTTCGCCGGTCGGGAGTCGCAGCGCGACCGGATCCAGGCCGGCGTGCTCGAGCGAGCGCAGCAGGCGCGCCTCGTAGCGTTCGGCGGCGGCAGGCTCGCTGACGACCGCGACGCGGCCGGTCCAGCCGAGGTCACCGAGGTGCGTGCCGACCTGGTCGAGGAGTCCGGCGCGCACGAGCACTGGATACGGATGCTCGCCGCCGACGTCGACGCGAACACCACGCGCCGCGACGAGCCACGCAGCGATCGCGTACGCAGTGTCGTCAGCCGTCGCATCGCGGTCGA
>DATEZK010000203.1:0-6358 GCA_035255665.1 Candidatus Limnocylindria bacterium | reverse complement strand
CGGCTGCGCCGACCCAGTCGTTCTCGTACGCGACGATGCGGAAGAAGGCCAAGGCGGGGATCGTCATCACCGCGAGCCACAACCCTTGGCCCGACAACGGCTTCAAGGTGAAATCCGAGACGGGTGCGGCGGCCGCGCCGGACATGCTCAAAGAGCTAGAGGCCGTCATCCACCCGCTCGAGTCGCGACCGCAGGACGTGCGCCGGATGAAGTTCGACGAGGCGAAGGCCGCAGGGACCATCGAGCTGTTCGATCCCGCACCCGACTACCTCGCGCGCGTCGCGGAGCTCTTCGACCTCGACGCGTTTCGGGGAGCGGGGTACCGCATCGTGTGCGAGCCGCTCTTCGGTAGCGCCAGCGGGTACTTCCCGCGGCTGCTCGGCGGCGGCAAGACGCAGATCGTCGAGCTGCACGCCGAGCGCAACCCGTACTTCGGAGGCCTCAACCCCGAACCGATCCCGCCGAACACGGACGAGTTCCTGGCGCGGATCGTCGCGGAGAAAGCGGACGTCGGCCTCGCCGTCGACGGCGACGCTGACCGTGCCGGGCTTGGCGACGAGAAGGGCCGCTTCGTCACGACGCTGACGACCTACGCGCTGCTCATGTGGTACCTCCTCGAGGTCCGCAAGCTGCGGCAGCCCGTTGTGAAGACGGTGAACATGACCTCGATGATCGATCGCCTCGGCGAGAAGTACGGCGTTCCGGTCCACGAGGTGCCGGTGGGCTTCAAATACATCGGCCCGAAGATGCAGGAGACCGGGGCGATGATGGGTGGCGAGGAGTCGGGTGGCTTCGGCTTCGCGATGCACCTGCCCGAACGCGACGGCATCGTGGCGGACCTGTTCTTCCTTGACTTCATGCTGAAGACGAAGAAGAAACCGTCGCAGCTCATCGCCGAGCTGATGGACCTGGCCGGCCCCTCCTTCTATCTCCGAAAGGATCTGCGTCTCGAAGCGGCCACCTACAACGCGGAGAAGCCGAAGATCATGGAGCGCCTCCTAGCCGCGAAGCCGCGCGAGCTCGCGGGCCACACGGTGAAGAAGGTCGTCGACCTCGACACCGGTGACGGCGTGAAGTACTTCGTCGACGATGGCTCCTGGCTGCTGATGCGCCTCTCGGGAACGGAGCCACTCGTGCGCGTCTACGCCGAGACGCGCAGCGAGGCCGAGCTCGCGCCGATGCTCGACATCGGCGAGAAGATGGTCAAGGGGAGCAAGTGATGGACACAACTGTCATCGAATCCGTCGAGCGCATCCGCGCCGCGGACCCAGGAAACATGCTCGACCGCATCAAGGATCTCCCAAAGCAGGTCCGTGATGCGTGGAAGATCGCGAGCGCGGCGCAGCTTCCGCCGGCGCACGGTGACGTGCGCAACATCACGGTGGCGGGCATGGGTGGCTCGGCGATCGGTGGCGACCTCGCGGCCGCGCTGCTCGCCGGCGACCTGAAGATCCCGATGAGCGTGCATCGCGACTACGGACTTCCCGCCTACGTCGGGCGCGACTCGCTCGTGATCGTCTCCTCGTACTCCGGCAACACCGAGGAGACTCTCTCGAGCTTCGAGGAGGCGCAGCGCCGCGGCGCGCGCGTTCTGGTGCTCACGACGGGCGGACGGATCTCGGAGCTCGCGGCGGCCGCCAAGTATCCGGTGATCACGTTCTCGTATCCGGCGCAGCCGCGGGCCGCACTTGGCTACTCCCTCGGCCTCGTGCTTGGCGCGCTGACGCGGCTCGGTTTCGTGCGCGACCTTGGCTCTGACATCGACGCCGCGCTCGCGGATCTCGCGAAGCTCGAAGAGCGGGTGCACGAGGGGGCACGGACGAACGACGCGAAGAAGCTCGCCATCGAGCTGTACGGTCGGGTCATCTTCGCGTACGGCGGCGGCGTGCTGGGCGTGATGGCGCGGCGCGTCAAGGGGCAGTGGAACGAGAACGCCAAGAACTGGGCCGCCTTCGACGTGCTGCCCGAGCTGAACCACAACGCGGTCGTCGGCTTCCCGTACCCCGACGTCGCGCGTGATGCGCTCACGGTGCTCCTGTTGCGGAGCGACCGCGACAACCCGCGGCACAAGATCCGTTTCGACGTCACGCGCGAGCTGCTGGACCGCGTGAACGTCCCGCACAAGACGCTGCAGTTCAGCGGGGCCAGCATGCTGTCCGAGGTGCTGCAGCTCACGCTCTTCACCGACTACGTCTCCTTCTATGTCGCGCTCCTGAACGGCGCCGACCCATCGCCGGTGAAGTCGATCGACTATCTCAAGGACCGACTCGCCAAGGGGTGATCCACAGCGCGTCGCGCTTCGCGTTCTGCCCGCGCGATGGCACGGCGCTCGTCCCGACGCGCATCGATGGACGCGACCGTCCGACCTGTCCCGTCTGCGGGTTCGCCGACTTCATGCACGTCCAGATCGGCGCCAACACGATCGTCGAGAAGGGCGGCGGCGTGCTGCTCGTGCGGCTGAATTACGGACCGAGAGACGGCCATTGGGCGCTTCCGGGCGGCCTGGTCGAGGATGACGAGACCCCCGAGCAGGCCGCTGTGCGCGAGACGGAGGAAGAGACCGGTTTCCACGTGAGACTCGAGGGACTGCTGGCGAGCTGGATGCGACCGGGGTTCCCGATCCTGGTCGTCGTCTATCGGGCGCGTATCGAAAGTGGCGAGCTGCGCGTCGCGCCCGACGAGGCGTCCGAGGCGCGCTTCTTCCCGCGCGAGGAGCTACCGCCGCTCGAGGAGCTAGCCTGGCCGTCTACTGCGCGCGGTCTCGATGCGTGGCGGGCTTACGAGCCACCGCGTCCCTAAACACCGATACCCGGCAGCCACCAGGCATCCCCCACACGAGTTAGCCGGACTATCCATTCCGCCGCGATGCTCACGCGCGTGCGAATCGGATCGAAGGGGAGCATCCAAGACGTGAGCCGCGTGCGTACTAGCGATGGCATGGGGGAGCTCGGGCGGGACGGGATGAGCCCGGTGGCCCGGTTCTCGCTTGCGCTGGCCGCCGTGCTCGGTGCGACCGCGCTCGTGCTCGCGGCCGGCACCGGCTATCTCATGGCGCGCTACGTTCAGGACGAGACGACGTCGTTCACACAGGCCGCGGTCGCGAGCCACTTCGGCGCGGTCTTCGAGGACGACGTCTTCCAGCGTGGCCTGACAGCCGACGAGCAGCAGGAGCTGCGGAGAGACGTCTCGTTCCACTTCTCGATCTACAACACTGTCGCCACGCAGTTCTTCGACCGCAGCGGCACCATCGTCTTCTCGTATGACAAGGACGAGATCGGCCGCCGTCTCGATCCCGCCGCATACCCGGGGCTCGACACTGCGCTGAAGGGCATGCGAACAGCCACGCGGGCAACGATCGTGGCGGACCCGAAGGTCGGCGTCCCCGGCACATCGCTCGCCTTCGGCACCTTCAACACGCACCACTCCGGCGGATCGTCAGCCACCGCGGCGAGCGAGACACGCGGCCCCGGCGTGAGCGAGATCCGCACGCTCGAGGCCTGGAGCCCGGTGAAGGTACGGCAGAGCGGTCAGACCATCGGCGCCGTGGTCGTCTGGCGCGATATGGCCGCTATCGACGCCGCGCTCATGCGCATCCAGATGACCATCGCCTTGATCATCGCGCTCGCAGCGAGTTTTCTCTGGCTCGTGCTGCGCGGCGTGTACGCGCGGTCGTCGCGGCGGATCGTCGCGCAGGCCGGCGCGCTCGAGGACGCCCTCGCCCTCCGCGAGCGCACCTACGACGCGACGCTGACGGCGCTCACCAGTGCGCTCGACTTCCGCGACAACGAGACGGGCGGGCACTCCGACCGCGTCGTCGGCTACATGGAGCTGCTGCTGGAGCAAATGGACATCCATGGCGCGGAGCTCGCGACACTCCGTCGCGGCGCGCTGCTCCACGACGTGGGCAAGATCGGCGTGCCGGACAACGTCCTGCGGAAACCGACCGCGCTCAGCGAATCCGAGTGGGCGGTCATGAAGCGCCACCCCGAGTTTGGCGCGCAGATCATCTCGGGCATCCCGTTCCTCGAGGAGGTCGCGCGGATCGTCCGGCACCATCACGAGCGTTGGGACGGCATGGGCTACCCGGACGGACTCAAGGGCGAACACATCCCGCTCGGCGCTCGCATCTTCGCGGTCGGCGACTCGTTCGATGCGATGACGAGCGACCGACCGTACCGGCGGGCGCTGCTCATCGACGCGGCACGCGAAGAGATCCGGCGCTGCGCCGGGAGCCAGTTCGATCCGGCCGTCGTGACGGCATTCCTCAGCATCCCGGTGGCGCGCCTGGCGTCGATCGCCGACGCCGCGCCACACACGCACCCGCGAGTGGTGGCGAGCTAACGACGCCTCGTTCCCTCGGGAAATGGGGCGTTATCGACCGGGCCTAGAATCGCTTTCGTCCGGCGCCTGCCGGAACGACGGAGCGGTGGAGGTCGGTGGATGTACTCGAGCCTCATCTCCAAGATCGAGAAGGCGAAGCGTTACGCCGAAGAGCCCCAGCGGATCACCTTCCAGGAATTCAAGGTCCGATTCCGCGGCGACAACAGCTCCCATAGCGTCTCGCTTCACGGAGATGAGTGGTCGTGCGAATGCGATCACTTCCATACCTCGGGTCTTTGCGCACATGTCATGACCCTTCAGCGCCTCTTCGAGACCCACCTCACCGACGCGGTGAAATACACGACCGAGCGCGTTCCCGCCTAGCGACGCGCGTGCCCACAACTGAATAGGCAGGGTCTCAGCGAAGCCGGTGAGATTCCGGCAGTGTCGCGCAACCGTGATGGATTCGTCCTAACTCGGGTCGCCTGGAACTCCTGCTCGCGGCCAACACGCCTTCGCGAAAAAGGAGTGAGCCAGATGCGTATCCGTCTTGCGTGCTTCCTCGCCGTCTTCCTATTCGTGGCCTCCGCCTGCGGCGCCGCCGTCGCCCCCACGCCAACTCCTACACAGCAGCCCAGTGCGTCAGCCGCCGCCGTGACGTTCCCGACGACCGTCACCGATTTCCAGAACCGCTCGGTCACGGTGCCGAGGCGCCCCGAGCGCATCGTGTCGATCGGCCCGTCGATCACCGAGTTCCTGTTCGCGCTCGGGGCCGGACCCCGCGTCGTCGGTGTTGATGACTTCTCGGACGAGCCGGCCGCCGCGAAGCAGCTCGAGAAGGTCGGCGGGATCAAGGTGAACTTCGAGAAGGTCGTCTCGCTCAAGCCGGACCTCGTCCTCACCGTGAAGTTCTCCGATGGCACGATCGAGAAGCTCGCCGGCGCCGGCCTGCTCGTGCTCGTGGTCGATCCGCAGAGCACCGGCGACGTCGCGCGCACCGCCATCCTCCTGGGCCGCACCGTTGGCAGCGATGGCGAGACGATGGCCCGCGACATCCAGAAGCGTGTCGACGACGTGCGTTCGAAGACATCTTCCGCGGCAACGAAGCCGCGCGTGTATCACGAGATCGACGCCTCTGATCCGACGAAGATCTTCACCGTCGGGCCGGGGTCGTACATCCACGATCTCATCGAGATCGCTGGCGGTCAGAACATCGCGGCGCGCGCGACGAGCGCGTACCCGCAGCTCTCGGCGGAGGAGATCCTGCGAGGCGATCCCGAGATCATCGTCCTTGCCGCGGCGGACTATTCGGCCAAGCCGGAACAAGTGGCCGCGCGCGCAGGCTGGTCCGTGCTCAGCGCGGTAAAGAACAGACGCATCGTCACCATTGCGCCCAACCTCATCAACCGTCCCGGCCCTCGTGTCGGCGAGGCGGCGGAAGCGTACGCGCGTCTCGTGCATCCGGAGCTTTTCCGCTAGTGCGGACCATCACCGTCTTCGCGCTGCTCGCGGTCGCGCTCATCGTGAGCGCGGCCGCCGGTGTCCTAGTCGGCGCCGTCGCGATCGGACCCGCAGACGTGTTCGCCGCGTTGCTCGGTGCGGAGGGGACGAACGGCACGATCATCCGCGAGCTGCGCCTTCCTCGTGTCCTCGGCGCCGCGCTTGTCGGCGGAGCGCTTGCGGCTGCCGGTGCGCTCCTCCAGGGGATGTTGAGAAATCCGCTGGCGGATCCGTTCGTGACCGGCACGTCCGCCGGCGCATCGCTCGGTGCGGTCCTCGCCATCGCGCTCGGGTTCGAGCCGGCGCTGGTCCCACTGGCCGCATTCGTCGGCGCGATGGCGGCCATCACGCTCGTATGGCGGCTCGCGCGCCTCGGGGGCAGAACGACAGTGCTCACCGTGCTCCTCGCTGGCGTCGTGCTCACCTCGTTCGCGGGCGCGCTGGTGACGTTCGTCCTCGTCTCGAGCGATCGTCTCGCGCTCCGTCTACGTGCGGTACTCGGCTGGCTGCAGGGCGGTGTCTCTGTCATCAACTGGAG
>DATEZK010000202.1:0-3620 GCA_035255665.1 Candidatus Limnocylindria bacterium | reverse complement strand
CCACCGTCGACGCGACGCTCGACACATACCGCCGGCTTCGCGCAGAGGGCTTCGATGGCGTCGGTATCGTTCTGCAGAGTTGCCTGCGGCGGACGCTCGACGATCTGGCGGCGCTCGCGCACCTCCAGCCACGTGTCCGTGTCGTGAAGGGCATCTGGCACGAGCCAGAATCGATCGCCTACCTCGATGCTCCGACGATCCGCCGGAATTACGTCGCGATCCTCGAGAGGCTCATCGCGTTCGGCGGCTATCCCGAGGTTGCGACGCATGACGAGTGGCTCATCGAGCAAAGCCTCGGGCTCCTGGCCGGGCTCTCGCCGGCGCAGTACGAGTTCCAGATGCTTCTGGGCGTAACTCCCAAGCGCGGGGACAAGCTCGTCGCTGATGGGCATCGTCTCCGCGTCTATGTCCCCTACGGCCGGGACTGGTACGCGTATAGCCTTCGGCGGCTGCGGGAGAACCCGGAGATGGCCCAATACATCGCCCGCGACACCATCGCGCAGCTGTTCGGCACGGCTCGCTAGAAGTCGCCTACTGCCGCGACCTCATGTCGTCGGCGATCGCGTGGTCGAGCTTGTCCAGCGACTCGCCCCAGCCAAGGCGCGCCAGCTTGCCCCACTCGGCCGTGAAGCCCGACAGGGTGCGGATGGTCACGCGCGTGCGCCGACCCTCGGCAGTGAACGTGACGCTGCTGACGAGCTCCTCGGTCCAGTCGGCCGGGAGCCCAGTGCCGGCCGGCGGCGCGACGCGCCTGCGGTCCGCGTCGGCGAAATGGATCGCGAAGACGACCCGCGCCGGCCGCTCGATCTCGCGCACGACGCCGGCGATGTAGTTCATCGCGCCGTCGGGAGAACGCTCGGCGGTGAAGATCTTCCCGCCCGGACGCGCGTCGAACTCGGCGAGCGTAATGGTGACCCTCTTCGGCCCCCACCATTTCTGCAGGTGCTCCGACTGCGTGAACATGTCGAACACACGCTCGCGCGGCGCGTCGAAAACGCGCTCGATGACGAGCTCCTTGGTAGCCATGTCCTCCGCCACGTTATCCCTTGCGGCCATGTCGTTTCTCCTTCTCTTGCAGTTCTTTGAGGTACTCGTCCAGCCGATCGAGACGCTGCTCCCAGATCACGCGATAGCGCTCGACCCACGCGTCGACTTCCTTGAGCGGGCCCGCCGTGAGCGCCGCCGGCCGCCACTGCGCCTCCTTGCCGCGCGAAACGAGCCCGGCGCGCTCGAGCACCTTCAGGTGCTTGCTCACCGCGGGCAGGCTCATGTCGAACGGTTCGGCGAGCTCGCTGACCGAGGCGCCGCCCTTCGCGAGACGCGCGAGGATCGCGCGGCGCGTTGGGTCGGCGAGGGCACCGAACGTGAGGCTCAGTCGGTCGACCGCCATCTACGCCTCTCTTTATTTAACTACTTGGTTTAATACAACGCGCGCCGTATTCCTGTCAAGTGGTCTTGGATACGCCCGAGCGACAGCGCGCTCGCTTCGCTAGAGCGGCCGCTTAATGCCCGCTACGCGGCTGAGCGGTATGACTCGACCGCGTCAACAAGGCGATCGAGTGCGGCTGGCACGTTCGGCCAGTACTGAAGCATGACGTGCGCGACGCCGGCATCCGCATAGCCGCGTAGCGCGTTGGCGATGGCATCAGCAGTGCCCGTGAGGTAGGGATCTTCACCGAACCACGCAGGCAGCGGGCCGAGGTCAGCCCACCCAACCTTGAGGAGCGCGGTCACGCCGACGTTCGCGGCTGCCGGGCCAATGTCAGCGCGCGCTGCGTCGAAGGCTGCGCGTGGAGCGGCGAATGTATCGACGGTCGCGAAGTAGCCGCTGTTCCACAGATCCCCGTAGCGAGCGGCGAGTCGCATCATGCGTGGTTTCTCGGCCCCGATCAGGATGGGGGGCCCGCTCGGTCGAGGGCCGCGCGGGAGGATCTCGCAGTCACGTGCCGTGTAGTGCTCGCCTGCAAAGTCCACGCGTCCCTCGCGGAGCAGCGGCGTGATGATCTGGAGCGCTTCTTCGAATCGGTCAACTCGACGATCGAAGGGAAGACCGAATGCCCGGTACTCGGGCTCGTTCCAACCGGCGCCGATACCAAAGATGAGCCGACCACCACTTACCTCGTCGAGGCTGGCGGCCATCTTCGCCAGCACCGCGGGATTGCGGATCGACGAGCACAGCGTGAGCGTCCCGAGCTCGATACGCGAGGTGGCCTCGGCGAGAGCCGAGAGAATCGTCCAGCACTCCCATATGCCTGCCGTCGGCTGATTCGGACGGCGATACAGGAGGTGGTCCGCCAGCCAGATGGCATCGAACCCAGTGGCCTCCATCCGCTGCGCGATGTCACGGATCTCCGCGTATGAGGGACACCGTCGATCGGATCCCTCAGCGGCTTCGGCGATTCGGATCATGCCGCCGACCTTCATCGTCGGCAGACGCTATCAGCCTGCGGACTGCGATTGAGATTATTCCTGCCTAGCATTGCCCCATGAGCGAGAAGCGAACGACTGCTCGGGCATTCCACGACGCCGTCGGAGTCGAGGACTGGCGGGTCCTTTTCTCTGGCGCCCACGCCTACTTCCACGTCGGATCGTTCGCGGAAGCAGCAAGGTTTGTGGCCGCGATCGCCGAAGTTGCGGAGGTTGTCGGCCACTTCCCCGACGTGGACGTGCGACCCGAGGGAGTCACAGTCCGGACCGCCTCCGGGGAGTACGGAGCTCTGAGCCATCGTGATGTCGAGCTGGCACGCCAGATTTCGGCAGAAGCTCGGAAGTTGCGGATCGAGCCGGACCCCTCCCAGGTCCAGGTCGTGGGCATTGCGGTGGCACAGGATGCAGGCAGCGACGTAGGTCCGTTTTGGGCCGCAGCCCTCGGGTACAGGAGCCTTGGACCGAAAGAAGACGTCGTCGATCGGCACCGACGTAACCCGCACGTGTCGTTCCAAAGCCTCCGCCCTCCCAAGCCGGGGCGTGGCCGGACCCACATCGACGTCAGCGTGCCGGCCGATCAGGCCGAAGCAAGAGTCGCGGCAGCACTCGAAGCTGGCGGACGTCTGGCGGACGGTACGCATGTGCCCCATTGGTGGACACTCGCGTCGCCCGAGAACCACGGCGTCGACATCGCGGCTTGGCCGGACTTCGAGGACGACGAGGAGGACTGAGCCATGAGCGGCTGGTAGCCGCTTCACATCAGCCCGTTTGCATCGCCGACGAGTGTGGTGCATACTGAACCGTATGGTTCAGTATGCGAGCGGCCGACTCGATGCCTCGTTCTCCGCGCTCTCGGACGTCACCCGACGCGGCGTTCTGGAGCAGCTCGTGCGTGCAGACGCTTCGATCACGGACCTTGCCAACAAGTTCCACATGACCCTAACGGGCATGAAGAAGCACGTCGGCGTCTTGGAGCAGGCGGGGCTCATCACCACGGAGAAGGTCGGGCGCGTGCGGACCTGCAAGCTCGGCCTGCGCCGACTGGATGAAGCGGCGGCATGGATCGAGAGGTACCGCCAGCTCTGGGATGCACGGTTCGACGAGCTGGACAAGGTTGTCGAGGAACTGAAACGGAAGGAGAAGGTTGATGGACGCAAGAAGAGAGAGTGAGCCTACGCCCATGAAGAACCGCA
>DATEZK010000201.1:0-3955 GCA_035255665.1 Candidatus Limnocylindria bacterium | reverse complement strand
CGAAGGCACGATTCGAGGCGAGCCATACCAGCAGGCCGTCGAGAGCTACGTGAACCTGCTCACGCAGAACGGCGTCTACGTCCTGCTCGACCTGCAGTGGAGCGCGCCCGCGGGACAGTCCGCCAATGGCCTTCAGGCGATGCCGAATACGTCGTACTCGGAAGCGTTCTGGCGGTCGGCCGCCAACCGCTTCAAGAACAACCCGCGTGTGCTCTTCGATCTCTTCAACGAGCCGATCCCGAACAACAACGCCAACGACAGCACCGATTCCGCGGCGCTCCGGTCGTGGTCGTGCTGGCGCGACGGTTGGGCGAGCGGGAACTGCGATTCGGCTCAGAACTCGGGTACGAACCCGATGAGCGGCAGCCAGGTCGTTGGTATGCAGGCGCTCGTCGACGCGGTGCGCTCGACCGGCGCCACGAACGTGATCGTGCTCAGCGGCATCCAGTGGGGCAACACGCTTTGGTCGAACTCAGCGCGGAACATCCTCACCTACAAGCCCTACGACCCGCTCGGTCAGCTGGTCGCATCACTGCACGTGTACCCGTTTACGTGGTGCAAGGATGTCGCCTGCTACGACCGCGAGGTCGCCCCAGTCGCCGCGCAGATGCCGGTCGTCTTCGGCGAATTCGGTCACGACGGCGGTGACGTCGCGTGGCTGAACACGCTCATGAGCTGGTCCGACGCGCGCGGCGTCGGATATCTGGCGTGGACCTGGTCCATCGGCGACTCCTCCGGCTTCTCCCAGCTCAAGCTGATCACCAGCTGGAACGGGACGCCCAACGCGTACGGCCGGGTGATCAGAGACCACCAACTCGCGCTGCCCTGACGACAGTCAGACCCTCGCGACGGAGCCGGCTCCGGTAGCCCGCCCGCATGTCGTTCATGCTGGCGAGCGCTGATACGAGTCCCTTAATCACCTTCATCGGTTCTCCTCAAGCCCGCGCGCAGATGCTCCGCTGGCGTGAGCCGCAAAAGATTCGCCGCCACCCTCGCTGCGCTATGCGTTCTTGCCGTCGCGGTCGGAGCGCCGTCCTCGTTCGCGAGCGCGGCCGCCGAGCTCTCGCCGGTGCACGTCGAGGGCAACCGGCTCGTCGACTCGTCCGGACGATCCGTGACGCTGCGCGGCATCGACCGCAGCGGCACGGAGTACATGTGCGCCCAGGATGCCGGCATCTTCGACGGCCCCATCGATGTGGCCTCGGTGGTGGCGATGCGCGTTTGGCGCGCGAACGCCGTGCGCCTACCCCTCAACGAGCACTGCTGGCTCGGTATCGATGACGGCGCGCCGACGCCACTCTTCGTCGGCGAGGCTTACCGGCAGGCCATCGAGAGTTACGTCGACCTACTGGTCGCGAACGGCCTGTACGTCATCCTCGACCTGCACTGGGCCGCCCCGGCCGGCACGAACGCGGACCGCCTGCGACCGATGCCGAACACGTCGTACTCCGCCCTGTTCTGGACGTCGGTGGCCGATCGGTTCAAGCACGACGGACGGGTGATCTTCGACCTGTACAACGAGCCCGTCCCGAACAGCAACCAGAACGACGCGTCGGACGACGCCGCGCGCCGATCGTGGGAGTGCTGGCGGGACGGTGGGGCCGCGAGCTGCGATGCGACCCTCACCCTCGGCAATCCAGCCACGGCCATGGCTGCGGGCGAGACGGTCGGCATGCAGGCGCTCGTGGACGCGGTGCGCGCGAGCGGCGCGAGCAACGTGATCATGCTCGGCGGCATCCAGTTCGCGAACACGCTCTGGAGCAACGCGGCGCGCAATTGGCTCGCCTACCGCCCCGCGGATCCGGTCGCGAACGTCGTCGCCTCGGCGCACATCTATCCCGGCACCTGGTGCATGGACGTCTCCTGCTACGACCGAGAGATCGCGCCCGTTGCCGCCCAGGTTCCAGTGGTCATCGCCGAGTTCGGGGCCGCGGGTTGCGACAGCGCGACGGTGACGTGGCTCGAGACGCTGATGAGCTGGCTCGACGCGAAGGGCTCTGGATATCTCGCATGGACGTGGGACACGCCGCACAGCGGTCACGACCCGTGCACCGTGATCAAGCTGCTCCTCGCGTATGACGGGACCGCGACGCCGTTCGGACAGGTCGTGAGAGATCACCTCGCTGCGCTTCCGGTCGCGACCGCGACGACCCTAGCGGCGAGCGCGCCGTCGGCTCGCGAGGGCGATCTGATGACCTTCACGACGACGGTCGAGTCCGCGTTCGGCGTGCCCACCGGTGTCGTCGATTTCGCGATCGACGGACAGGCACTGACGGCGACCCTCGATGCCGCGGGCCGGGCCGCAGTGAGCACGACCTTCGTGGACAACGGCGCGCATCAGGTCGTGGCGCGATACGCCGGCGCGGCGGGGTTCGATCCGAGCGCGAGTGCGGCTGTCTCGCTGATCGTCGAGAACGTCTCGCCGACCGTTGGTGCGGTGAGCGGACCGGCGGATCCAGTCGCCGTCGGCACGCCGCTGAATGTGATCGCGCCGTTCACCGACCCCGGCGCGGCCGATACGCACACCGCGACGATCGAGTGGGGCGACGCCACGGCGTCGAGCGCGGCCGTCGTCGAGCGCGACGGCTCCGGGAGCATCAGCGGCTCGCACGCGTACGCGGCCGCGGGCGTCTATCGGGTGGGCGTGTCGGTCGCGGACAAGGACGGCGGCATCGGGCGCTCCGCGCTCGACATGGTCGTCGTGTTCGATCCGGCCGCGGGATCGGCGCGCGGCGCGGGCTGGTTCGAATCGCCCGTCGGCGCGCTCACGTCGGACGCATCGGCATCCGGACGCGCGTCCTTCGGCTTCCTCGCGCGCTACGGCAAGGATGCGACGAGCGTCGTCGCGCATCCCGGCTTCCGCCTCCGCGTCGCGGGGTTCGACTTCGAGAGCACGGCGTACGACTGGCTCGTCATCACTGGCGCGGAGGCGCAACTGCGCGGCGCGGGACGCGTGAACGGGTCCGGTGCCTTCTCGTTCCAGATCACCGCGATCGATAAACAGGCTCTCGGCTCGTCCGAGCCCGATCGGCTGCGCATCCGGATCTGGGACAGCGCGAGCGGTCTCCTCGTGTACGACAACGGTCGAGGGGCCCCCGATGGGGCCGAACCAACGAGCGTTCTGGGCGGCGGCAGCATCGCGGTCGGACGCGGTGGCGGCTGACCGCATTAAAGCGACATTGACCTCGAATTGACGCCGCGCGCCGCGGGCACGCCGGGAGCGAGCCTGCCGCGCTCGCAGCGAGCGCGGCTCAATACGACCGGCCCGTCTTCTTCAACTTCACGGGGCTAGCGTCGTGCCGATGGTGCCACGCGCTGGCTCACTCGCCCCGACCGCACCGCCGCGGTCCTATTCTTCGCTGCGGTCTGGCGTATGGACGCGTCTTCGCGAGTTCGCTGAGCTCTATCGCGCTCATACACGTTCCGCCCCCGCTCAGGTGCGCGTAATGATCGAGCACCTGGAGCGGGTCGAGGCGCTCGCCGAAACGCACACCGGCGTCGTGCTCCGTGACATGCGCCTGCTCGAGATCGGCTGTGGGCAGCGACTCTCCCAGACGATGTACCTGGCCCGATCGAACGACGTCGTCGGGATCGATCTGGACGTGTTCGCCCAGGGTTTCGACGTGCGCGCCTATCTCAAGATGCTCCGCGAGAACGGACCCATTCGTCTCGCGAAGACACTCGGCCGCAAGGTCCTCGGTCTCGATCGCGCGCTTGGGAGGGAGCTCAAGCGTCAGCTCGGGCCGACACGGCGGCCGAGGATCATGCAGATGGACGCGGGCCGCATGAGCTTCGCCGATGGCTCGTTCGACGGGGTGGTGAGCGTCTCGGTGTTCGAGCACTTGGCCGATCCGAGCGCCGTGATCAGCGAGACCGTCCGCGTGCTTCGACCCGGCGGCGTCGCGTGCATCGGGCTCGATCTCTACACCGCGGAAGCCGGCGCGCACGACCCGCG
>DATEZK010000200.1:0-8423 GCA_035255665.1 Candidatus Limnocylindria bacterium | reverse complement strand
GACGGTGATCGCGCGAGCTGCCGCCGAGTACGGCGTCCCGGCGTCGCAGCTCACCATTGAGGTGACTGAGACCGATGTCATGACCGATCCCGCTCTGGCCTCGCGGACACTCGCCGGCATCAAGAATCTCGGCGTCCGCGTGGCCATCGATGACTTCGGGACGGGGTATTCCTCCCTTGGCTATCTCAACCGCCTGCCGCTCGATGAGGTCAAGATCGACCGGTCCTTTACCAGCCGGCTACTGCAGGATCCTCAGACGTCGGCGATCGTTCGCGCGGCCATCGACCTCAGCCACGCGCTCGGTCTCGACGCGGTGGCGGAGGGCGTCGAGGACGCGGCGACGTTGGAACGTCTCACGCTCCTCGGCTGCGATCGCGTTCAGGGCTACTTCATCGCCCGGCCGATGCCGGCGGACGCGGTGCTCCCGTGGCTACAACGCTTCATCCCCGTGCCGCAGACCGCGGTCACCGCACCGGTGAAGGGGCTCATTCCCTCGGCGATCGTTCATGACGCGACAACAAGCACGGTGCTGGTGGTGGACGACGAGCACAGTCTCCGCGTCGCCACACACCGCATCCTGTCGAGCCAGGGATACAACGTCCTGCATGCCGCGACCGCGAGCGAAGCGCTGCGCATCTGCACCGAGCAGCGCGGCGCCATCGACCTCGTGGTCACGGACATCTTCCTCACCGACTGGCGGGGCCATGAGCTCGCGGGCCGCATCCGAGAGATGCAGCCATCCGCCAGGTTCCTCTTCGTGTCGGGCGATCCAGGGGCGATCACGCTCGTGAAGGGCGCGCCGTTCCTCGCCAAGCCGTTCTCGAAGCAGCAGCTCATCGACCGCGTCGGTCTGGTGCTGGCATGAGTCGCATCCTCATCGTCGACGACGATCCGCACCTCGGCCGCTCGGTCGAGCGCGTGCTCGAGCACGAGGGTTACCTCTGCCTCGTCGCGTTGGATCCGACCAGCGCCGCCGAGGCGGCCGCGGAGTTCAAGCCCGACCTGATCCTCATCGAGCTTCAGCCTGGATACACCCCGGCCCTGCCGCAGCTGCGCGCCGCGGTCGGCGAAGTTCCCTTCGTCTTCATGGCTGGTCACCAGGATGAGTACGCCGGCCTGGGCGATCTTGTGGGCCCAGCGGACGATTGGGTCGCCAAACCCGCAGCGCCGCGAGAGCTCGTCGCGCGTCTCCGTACCGTGCTTCGGCGGACGCAGCAGAACTAGGCCGCCGGCCGCCCCGCGGAGCTGTCGCGCGCGAGAGCGTCCTGCGCGATGCGTAGCACCGCACCGGTGGTCACGAGGTCCGAGCTCCAAGTCGCGTGCCCGACACGAACGTACCAGCGCGCGCCCGTGAAGGCGCGCACGCTGACCGTCATCGTTCGCAGCAGCTCATCGAGTCGCGCGCGGAGCAGCGTCGCGATCCGCGCGCCACGCCCTTCGTCCCCGAGGATCGGAGCGACGAGCGCGACTCCGCAGTCGCCGTAGCGGAAGGCACTCGTGTCTCCGCCGAAGAGGGTCGACGCGCCGCCCAGCGTCGCGCGGATGCAGCGATGCACGATCGCGCGCCGCGTTGCCTCCGACGGTGCGTCGACGTCGGCGACTCCCAGGACGAGTGAGAACGCGCGTCCCCCGTCGCGCGCATCGGCGACGCGCTCGCGCAGCGCTGCAACGAGCACGCGATCGAGATACGACTCGGCGACGGCCGCGGCGCGGTAAGCCACCGCCGGCGCTTCCGCGAGCACCGGCGCGGGTCGCGGCCCCGGCTCGGGCTCGGCGATGAGGCGGAGGACGGTGGGGATGACCGCACGCCAGCGCTCCCGCTCGGAGAGGCGTTCCGCGGCGCCCAGCGGCGTGAGCGCGACCGCCGCCTCTGGAGCAGGAACGAGATGGCCGCCTTCGAGGAGAGACTGCAGCGCCCGTCCGAATGCGCCGCTCGCGAGCGGCAGTCGCTCGACCGAGATCGCCGCGAGCAGCGTCGCCGGCCGCGCGGTCGTCGACGCGAGCGACTCAAGGAGGTACAGGCGGTAGAACGCGGTCGCGAGGCCGGTCGCTGACGGGCGCATCACCGTCACCTCCGCACGAGGACTCGGTCAGAGGTACGGCCAGGCCTTGCAGGCTACGCGTGCTCCAGGAGCGCTCCCGCGACCGCAGAGAGCAGGGAGTCGCGCGTGAACGGTTTCTGAACGACGGGTCCATCGATCCGCAAGGCCACGGCATCCATCTCGCCGCTGTACCCGGTCATGTAGACGACGCGGAGATCCGGCCGCGCCTTGCGCAGCTCGCGCGCGAGCTCGTCGCCCGACAGATCGGGCATCACGATGTCGGTCAGCAACAGATCGATCGGACCCGACCATTGCCTGGCGAGATCGAGCGCGCTCGCCGGCCCCGCAGCTTGCAGGATGCTGTAGCCACCATCGGACAGGATCCGTACGACCGCCTTCCGAACGGCGACCTCGTCTTCGACGACGAACACCACCGCCTCGCTGGTGGCCGGAGCCGGCACGGAGGCTGCGCGGATCCGCGCGACCTCTGCCTCGACGCCGACGTGCGCAGGCAGATGCACGCTGATCGTCGTGCCCTTCGCGACGACAGACTCGATCGCGATCGCGCCGTTCGCCTGTTGCACGATGCCGTACGCGGTCGCCAGGCCCAGCCCGGTGCCCTTCCCTTGTGATTTCGTCGTGAAGAACGGCTCGAAAGCCCTGGCGACGACATCCTTTGACATGCCAAGACCTGTATCTGTCACCTCGATCCGAACGTACCGACCTGGGTTCACAGGCGGCACGCTGACAGGCGAACCGTTGAGGTCGACGTTCGCCGTCCTGACCATCACCGTCCCTCCGTCCGGCATGGCATCAGCCGCGTTCACGATGAGATTGAGGAGGAGCTGTTCGAGCTGCCCGACGTCGATCCGGGTCGTCCAGAGATCTTGCGCGAGAAGGAGATCGATCTTCACGCTCTGCGGGATCGTCCGGCGCAGCATCGTCCGTAGCTCGGTGATGACGCTGTTGAGCTGGACGTCCTGCGGATTGACCGCGCCACGGTGCGCGAAGGTGAGGAGCTGGCGTGTGAAGGACGCGCCACGCTCTGCCGCTAGCCGGATCTGTACGACGTCGTCACGAACTTCGCTCTCCGCGGGCAGCGTGTCCTCGACGAACTGCGAATAGTTCATGACCACCGCGAGGATGTTGTTGAAGTCGTGGGCGATCCCACCCGCGAGCCGACCGATGCCCTCGAGACGTTCGGACTGTCGGAGTCGCTCCTCCAGCGCGAGCCGCTCCTGCACCGATGCCCGCTGTGCACTCAGGTCGCGAATGAACGCGGTGAAGATTTGACCTGTCGGCGTCTCCGCGGCCGTGATCGCTAGCTCGATGGGGATCTCGCGCCCGTCGTGCGCGCATGCCTCGAGCTCGATGCGCCGTCCGAGGACGGGTCCGACGCCGGTGCGCAGGTACTCCGCGAGGCCCGCGAGATGGCGCGCCTGATAGCGCTCGGGGATGATCAACGAGACCAGCGGCTGACCCACGGCCTCGGCTCTCGTCCAACCGAACGTGGCGACCGCCTGTGGACTCCACTCGACGATCCGGCCTGACTCGTCCATGCCGACGACGGCATCGAGCGAAGCGTCGAGCATCGTGCGCGCGCTCGCTTCGGCGTGATGGCGATCCACGATCTGCGTTTTGACCGTTGCGATCAGCCGGTTGAAGTTGTCCGCAAGCTGCGCGATCTCCGCGGGGCCGCTCACCTCGACGGGTTCTGCGGAAGTGGGGTCGTTCACTCCACTGACCGATCGGCTGAGCGCGTCGATCGGGCCGACTACACGTCGATAGACGAAGAGCGTGCCGGCGAGCAGCACCAGCAGGCCGATGCCGGTCACTGCCACGTCGCGCAAGAAAAGGCTCTCGGCGGAGGACAGAACGGCCGCGCGCTCGGCGCCTGCGAACACTTTCCATCCGCGAAGACCCGTCGTCGCCTCCCCGTAGACGCGCGGCACGTTGTCAAGGTCGGGCCGTGACGACCCACCGGTTCGCGCGAAGGCCGTATCAGCGATCGACTTTCCCGCCCAGCGCTCCGCCTCGAAGGAGCTCGCGAGCGCGGTCGTGACGTCAGGCGTGGTAATGAGGAACTCGAGCGCGCCTGGCCCAGCGAAACGCGTCGCGAGTGTGCCGCCGAGATCGGTGAGGTCGACGAAGATCACCAGTGTGCCGCGACCGGCCACGGGTGCGGTGCTGACGGCACTCGCGCGACCCGTTCGGGGATCGACGACCGGCGCCGCGAAGGTTGGAGCACGCAGCGCGCCGGCGAACCACTCGGCGCTCGCGTAGGTCAGGCCCGCCGGGACAGGCAGTGCGCTCGAGCAAGTGGGCGTGCCGTCGGACATCACGAAGTCGAGCCGAGTGCTCTGGAAGATGCCGACGGCGCCGAAGGAGACGTTGCACGGTGCTCCCGGCGTGAACACGCCCACGACTCCTGGGTTCGCCGCGGTTCGTGTCACCGTGGAGTCGACCTGTGCCAGCGCGGCGTTGATCTCCGACGCCGCGAGCTCCGAAGCGAACTGCGTGTCCTCGCGCGCGCGCTGCTCAGCGGCCTGCGCGGCTTCATTGCGGACGACCAGAGCGCTTGCCGCCGCGGTGAGGATGAATAGGACCAGTAGTCCGACTAAGTAGAAGCTGAGCGGAATCCGGCGATGGCTCCCACTGACGCTGTTGGCGGTACCCACCACGGACCGCACATGTCGAACCGTAACCCGCCAGTCAAGCGAGCCTTAGCCTCGTGACAGCATCCTGGACGCGTAGATTCTCTCGTCATGGCGACCTGGGGAGCTGGCGCTAGTCACCTCGGCACGGCCTCGCTCGCCGGTCTTATCGCGGGTGTGCTCGTCGGCGGTCTACTTGGCCGCGTCGCGATGCGCATCAGCGGGTTCGCCGCCGGGCCGAGCATGGTCGGCGCACGCACGGAGAACGGCAATCTCGTCGGCGATATCACCTTTGGAGGGACCCTCGCGCTCGTCATCTTTGTCGGCGTTGCCTCAGGCCTACTCGGCGGCATCCTCTACGCGATGGTGGAGCCGTGGCTTCGCCGAATGCGGCCGTGGCACGGACTCGTCTACGGAGTGGCCCTGCTTGCGGCGTTCGGCTTCACAGTCTTCGATCCATTCAACTTCGACTTCACGCGCTTCGGACCGGCGCCGCTGAACATCGTGATGTTCGCGTCGTTGTTCGTCCTGTTCGGCGTGATCACGGCGTGGCTCTTCGATCGGTTGCGTGTACTGCCCGCGATGTCGGGGGCGGCAGCGCGAGCCGTGGATCTGCTCGCCCTGTTTTCGTTGGCAATGGCCGGATTCTTCGTGGCCGCCGCCGGAGTCGACGGCCTCAGCGGCAATCTGCTCGCCGGGCTTCTTATCTTCGGAGCGCTTGCGGTCGCGGCACTCGTGCGCTGGCGGGGACTACCGCTGTGGGTCGGTCACGTGTGTCTCGTGGGCGCGCTCGCGCTCGGGGCGACGCGCACGATCGGCAACGTTCTGAACCTGCTCTACGGGTTCTAGCCGCTAGTTCTTGGCGTCCGCGTCCATGGCTTTGGCGATCGAGGCGAGGAATTCCTTGTTCGTCTTGGTCTTGCCGAGCCGCTGGAGCAGAAGCTCGGTGCCTTCGATCTGACCGACGGCGGAGAGCATCTTCCGCAGCAGGATGACCTGCTTCATGACCTCCGGCGAGAGGAGCATCTCCTCGCGGCGTGTGCCTGAGGCCGGGATGTTGATGGCGGGGAAGGTGCGGCGTTCCTGCAGCTTGCGGTCGAGGATCATCTCGGAGTTACCGGTGCCCTTGAACTCTTCGTAGATCACGTCGTCCATGCGGCTGCCTGTGTCGACGAGACAGGTCGCGAAGATCGACAGCGACCCGGCCGGCTGGCCGTTCGCGCCTTCGATGTTGCGGGCGGCTCCGAAGAAGCGCTTCGGCGGGTAGAGCGCGACGGGGTCCATACCACCGGAGAGCGTGCGGCCTGACGGCGGCACCGCCAGGTTGTATGCCCGCGCCAGGCGGGTCACCGAGTCGAGAAGGATCGCGACGTCGCGACCGGTTTCGACCAGTCGCTTCGCGCGCTCGAGCGCGAGCTCGGCGACGCGGGTGTGGTTCTCGGTGGGCTCGTCGAAGGTGGACGAGAAGACCTCGCCCTTGATCGAGCGGCGGATGTCCGTGACTTCCTCAGGCCGCTCGCCGACGAGCACGACCATGATGTGAACGTCGGGGTGATTGCCGGCGATGCCGTTCGCGATGTCCTTGAGCAGCGTGGTCTTGCCGGCCTTTGGTGGCGACACGATGAGCGCGCGCTGCCCGAAGCCGAGCGGGTTCACGAGGTTGATGAGGCGCTGGCTGAGGTTCGCGCCCTCGATCTCGAGGTCGAACATCTCGTCGGGGAAGACGGGCGTGAGCGCTTCGAAGAGCGGTCGCCGTTTCGCGACCTCGGGGTCGACGCCGTTGACGGCCTCGACGCGCAAGAGGCTGAAGTACTTCTCGTTGTCCTTCGGGGGGCGCGTCTGTCCTGTGACGTAGTCGCCGGTGCGCAGGCCGAGGCGGCGCACCTGGCTCGAGCCGACGTAAACATCGTCAGGTGACGGAAGGAGGCTGCGGCGGCGGAGGAATCCGAAGCCGTCCTCGACGATCTCGAGGATGCCCTGGGCGAAGATGTTGCCCTGGGCTTCGGTCTGTGCCTGGAGGATGCGGGTGATGAGCTCGGGCTTGAGCGTCGCTGGTGTGATGTCGGTGACGCCGAACTCCTTGGCGATCGCCAGCATGTCCTTGGGCTTCGCCTCGTTCAGCTCGGTGATCGTGTAGTACTTGCGGCTCGCGGCAGGGGGTGCAGCCTCGCGACGCGTGGCCGGCGCAGCGGGCCCGTTGGTCGGGCCGTTACTGGGACCATTCGCCCCGTTCGTTTCGCTGGCGGGTGGGGTCGCTCCTGCGGTGGGGTTCGGTTCGGGTGTTTGACCTTGGGTGGGCTCTGGGGTGTCCAAGCGGTGTGTTGCTCCTTGCTGGTGTGCTTGCGCTACTGCTTTACGTCCTGTGGGGACCGGGGGGCGCATTCGAGGTGCGCTCGCGCCCGGCAGAAGCCAATAGGGGAAATGTCGCTATAGGACAGTATACAGCGTGGTGCAGCGACTTTCCTCCACCCTTTCCGAAGACCTCGTGCGACTGTCCCGCGAGATCCATGCCGATCCGGAGCTCGCGTATCAGGAGCGTCGCGCCGCCGCACGGATCGCCGCTCTGCTCGCGACGCATGGTCATGAGGTGCAGATGGGTATCGGTGGGCTCGAGACGGCCTTTCGCGCACGCGTGGGTCCTCCCGGCCCCTCGATCGCGCTCATCGCGGAGTACGACGCCCTCGCGGGTGTCGGTCATGGGTGCGGTCACAACCTCATCGCCATGACGAACGTCGGCGCGTTCTTGCACGCCGGCACCGAGAAGGATCTCGGCATGGCGATCGAGCTCATTGGAACTCCCGCGGAAGAGGACGGCGGCGGAAAGATCGACCTCCTGAACGCCGGGGTCTTCAACGACGTCGCGTTCGCACTTTCAACGCACCCGGCGGCGCAGGGGAGCTGGGGCGTGAGCGGTACGGGCCTCGGCATCGTCGGCAAGCGCGTCATTTTCCGCGGCGCCGCGTCGCACGCGGGCTCGTCGCCGGAGCGAGGGCGCAACGCGCTCAACGGCGTGATCCGACTCTTCATCGGCATCGATGCGTGGCGGCAGCACCTCCAGAGCGACAGTCGCGTGCACGGGATCATCACCCATGGCGGTGACGCGGTGAACGTCATCCCCGCGCGCGCCGAGGCGAAGTTCGGGCTCCGCGCCAAGGATCTCGGGACACTCGAGGAGATGGTCGCGACGTTCACCGACGTCGCGCAGGGCGCGGCGCTTGAGACAGGCACGACCGTCGAGATCACGGACTACCTCCCGCTGTACGCGCCGGTCGCTGCGAACACCGCCCTCGGCGACGTTGTCGCTGGTGAGCTGCGGCGCCGCGGCGTCGAGCCCGAGCGAGGCGTGCTGGTCACGGCCTCGACCGACCTCGGCAACGTCTCGCAAAAGGTCCCGACGGATTGGATCCGCTTCCCGGTGACCGACGCTCCGATCGCGGGACACTCCGATGCGATGCGCGACGCCAGCGTGAGCGACCTCGCGCATCGCAACGCGCTGCTCGTGGTGGAAGCCCTCGCGGCCGCGGCGCACCGCGTCGCATCGGAGGCGTCCCTGCGGCAGTCGATCCAGAATGGCGCGCAGGTGACCGCATGACGACAGACGCGCTGCGCACCGAGCTGGTCGCGCTCTCGCGGGCGATCCACGGTACGCCCGAGCTCGCCTACCAGGAGCGGACGGCCGTGAAGAACATCGCCGCACTGCTCGAACAGCACGGTCACAAGGTCGCGC
>DATEZK010000199.1:0-2444 GCA_035255665.1 Candidatus Limnocylindria bacterium | reverse complement strand
GGCGATGGACATGAACTGCCTGCTCATCCGCGATACCACCGGCAACGTCGTGCTGGTGGAGACCGGTGCGGGTCCGAAGCTCACGGAGCGCTCGAAGCGGAACTTCGGTATCGACGAACCGCCGAGGCTCCTGGGCGAGCTCGCACGGAGGGGCGTGCGACCCGATGAGGTCACGCTCGTCGTGAACACCCATCTGCACTTCGATCACTCCGGCGGGAACACTCACCGCGACGGCGACAAGATCGTCGCGACATTCCCCCGCGCGTCGTATGTGTTCCAGCGGCTCGAGTGGGTGGACGCGAACACGCCTAACGAGCGCACGCGCGGGTCGTACTTCGCCGACGACTTCGCGCCGCTCGAAGCTGCGGGCAAGCTCGAGCTCATCGACGAGAGCGTCGAGATCCTGCCCGGCATCCGCCTCGACCGCATCCCCGGTCACACGCGCGGCACGCAAACGGTGCGGGTGAGCGACGCGGGCCAGACGCTCTTCTTCTCTTCGGATTTCATGCCCGACCGGCACCACCTGCGGTTGCCGTGGATCTCCGCGATCGATCTGTTCCCGCTCGAGACGCTCGCGGCGAAGAAGACGATCCTGCCCCGCGCGGTGTCCGAGCGCTGGATCGTCGGCTTCACGCACGACGTGCCGCGCTTCGGACGCATTACCGAACACGACGGGAAGCTCCGCTTCGACGAAGTGGCGGAATGACCACCGCCTCCACCGTCATCGTCGGCGGTGGCGTGATCGGCTGTGCCGCGGCGTTCTTCCTGACCGAGCGCGGCGAGCAAGACGTCGTGCTGATCGAGCGGGACCAGCTGGGGCAGGGGACGAGCAAGGGCGGTCTCGGCGGCATCCGCCATCAGTTCGAGGACGAGCTCGACGTGCGGCTCTCGAAGCTCGCGGTGGCGTTCTGGCGATCGTTCGAAGACCGCACCGGCGCGAAGCACGACTTCCAGCAGCGTGGCTACCTCTTTATCGCGGAGACGCCCGAGGGATTGACGCAGCTCCAGCGTCCCATCGAGCTGTACGAGGGCGTCGGTGTGAACGTCGAGATGGTCGATCTGCCCGAGATCGAGCGGCTCGTGCCGGGCATCCGCACCGACGACCTCGTCGGTGGGCGCTTCGGCGCGGAGGATGGTTACGGCGATCCGATCCAGGCGCTCGCGGGGTTCGCCGCGTCCGCGCAGCTCGGCGGCGTGAAGTTCCGCGAGGGCGTCGCCGCGACCGAGATCCTGCGCGAGGGTGATCGCGTCACCGGTGTGCGCACGCCCGACGGCGTCATCTCGTGCGAGCGTGTCCTTCTCGCCACGGGCTGCTGGACGGCGCCCCTCGCGGCGACCGCCGGTGTCGCGGTGCCGATCTGGGCGTACGCGCGATCGATCATGGAGTCCGGCCCGTACCCGGCGCTGGCGCGCGTTCCGCTGACGATCGAATGGGAGTCCGGCTTCCACTTTCGGCCCAAGGGCGCGCGGCAGCGCTTCGCGATGCCGAACCTCACCCCGGACGGGCGGGTCGAGAAGGGTCCCGGCGCGCCACCCGCGGAATTCGTCCCCGGCGAGTTCAGTGAGCTCGCGGTCCCACCGTCGCTGGAGCCATGGGTCCGCACGCGCGCCGCGTGGCGGCATCCGCTCTTCGCGGACCTGCGCATCGCTGACTCGTGGTCCTGCTATTACGAGATGACGCCCGACGACCACCCCGTCGTCGGCGCGGTGCCCGCAGTCGCGGGTCTCTACGTCGCCGCCGGCTTTTCGGGCCACGGGTTCATGCACACGCCCGCGACCGCGCAGCTCGTCGTCGAGGAGATGCTCGACGGGCGCGCGCACACCCTCGACATCACCGACCTCTCGCTCGAGCGATTCGCGAGCGGTCGTCGGCCCTTCACCGCGACGGTGCTCTGACCGGACCCGTTTCGCGGCTACGGTTGTACTAGAGGACGTGCCTCCCTCCGGTCGCCGGCCCTTCGTTTGGGGCGTCGTGTCGCTTGTCGCAACGGCGCTGCTCGTCGTATGGATCACCGACTTCGCGATCAACGCCGCACCGCTCGACGACCTGACGCTCCGGCTGCTCCTCGCCGGGAAGGCACCGTTCCAAGGGCTCTCGCTGCCCGAGGCGCTCTGGACCGCGGTGAGCCGCAGCGCGATCCTCGTCGGCGCGTCGCTCGCGGCGGCGATCGTGATCGGCGTCCTCGCCGGTGCCGCGTACGCGTTCTCGCGCTGGGGCCTCGTTCGCGCCGCGGCGTGGGCGGTCGGCACTGTCGGCGCGTCGCTGCCGTCCTTCTTCTGGGCGATGCTGCTCCAGCTGGTCGTCGTCCTTGTCTACATCCGCACGCAGCGCGTCCTTGCGCCGATCTCCGGTGGGTTCGGCGTCGACGAACACCTTATCCTCCCCGCGATCGCGCTCGCGATGCGCCCCGCCGCCTACATCTTCCGCACGACCGCGACCGCGC
>DATEZK010000198.1:0-8389 GCA_035255665.1 Candidatus Limnocylindria bacterium | reverse complement strand
CGTCACGGCGTGCTGCAACCAATAGTGGTCTCACGCGACGGCGATGATTACGAGCTTGTCGCCGGCCATCGCCGGGTGCTCGCGGCGCGCGTCGCGGGCAAGACGAGCATCCCCGCGGTCGTGCGCGACGATGTTCGCGATCGCCTGGAGCTCGCCCTCGTGGAGAACCTGCAGCGCGAGGACCTCAACGCGATCGAGACGGCCCGCGCCTACAAGCTGCTGATGGAAACCTACGACCTCACGCAGGAGCAGGTCGCCGAGCGGGTGGGGAAGTCGCGCTCGCAGGTGGCCAACATGCTGCGCACGCTGACCGCGCCTCAGCCACTCCAGGACGCGGTGATGGAAGGCAAGATCAGCGAGGGCCATCTGCGCGCGTTGCTTCCGCTACCTCTTTCGGATGCGCTCAATGCGCTCGCGACGGTCATCGCGCGCCAGCTCTCCGTGCGCGACGCGGAGGCGCTCGTTCGGAAGATGGTCCATCCGCCCCGACGCGGGCGCTCGCGTCCGCGTCTGCGCGGTGGCGATCCCGACCTCGCGCAAGTCACGAGCGAGCTCCGCGCGGCGTTAGGCACGAAGGTGGAGGTCCTGCGCGGCCGCAAGGGCGGGCGCATCGCGATCGACTACTACTCCGACGAGGACTTCGAGCGTCTGTATGAGCTCCTGGTCCGCGCCGGTCGGGCATGAGGGAGAGCACGTGGCGGTCAGAAAAGAGGATCGGCGCCTGAAGAAGGACGGTAACGGCGGTAAGCCGACCGGAGACGGGAACGGCGGCAAGGACCCCCGCTCCTACAGCGCCAAGGACATCCAGGTCCTCGAAGGACTTGAGGCGGTACGTCGCCGCCCCGGCATGTACATCGGCACGACCGACATCCGCGGTCTCCATCACCTCGTCCGCGAGGTCCTCGACAACTCGATCGACGAGGCGATGAACGGCACGTGCGATCGCATCAATGTGTGGATCCACAAGAACAACGACATCACCATGGCCGACAACGGCCGCGGCATCCCCGTCGACAAGCAGCAGCAGACCGGCAAGTCCGCGCTCGAGGTCGTGCACACGATCCTCCATGCCGGCGGCAAGTTCGGCGGCGCCGGCTACAAAGTCTCGGGCGGCCTGCACGGCGTCGGCGTCTCGGTCGTCAACGCGCTTTCGACCGAGCTGGTCGTCGAGGTGCATCGCGACGGCAAGGTCTACACGCAGACGTACGAGCGTGGGAAGCCGACGGGCGCGGTGAAGACCGTCGCGAAGCCGCACCTGCCCGAGCCACCGAGCATCGAGTGGAGGGAGCGCCCGCGCCTCACCGGTACCGTCACGCGCTTCACGGCGGATCCGCAGGTGTTCCCGATCATCGAATGGGACACCACGGTGATCGAGCAGTGGCTCCGCGAGACCGCGTATCTCAACAAGGGTCTGTATCTCAGCCTCTACGACGAGCGGAACGACACGGAGGCCAATTACTACTTCGACGGCGGCATCATGTCGTTCGTCCGCCACCTGAATCGGTCGCACCAGGTGGTGCACGCGAAGCCGGTCTACGTGGAAAAGACCTACGAGAACGACACGGTCGTCGAGGTCGCGCTCCAGTACAACGACAGCTTCGTCGAGAAGGTCTACACGTTCGCGAACAACATCAACACGATCGACGGCGGCGCCCACCTGACCGGCTTCCGCAACGCGCTCACGCGGACACTCAACGCGTACGCGCGCAAGAACGGGCAGCTGAAGGAGTCGGATCAGAACCTCACCTCCGAGGACGTCCGCGAGGGACTCACTGCGGTCATCAGCGTGAAGATCAAGGAGCCGCAGTTCGAAGGTCAGACCAAGACGCGCCTCGGCAACGCGGAGGTCGCCGGCCAGGTCGCCGCCGCGGTGAACGACGCGCTCGGCCAGTACCTGGAGGAGAACCCGGGCGACGCGAAGCGCATGGTCGAAAAGTGCCTCACCGCCTTCCGCGCGCGCGAGGCCGCACGCAAGGCGCGCGACGTGTTCCGCAAGGGCGCGCTCGACGGTTTCTCGCTGCCGGGCAAGCTCGCCGACTGCTCGGAGCGCGACCCCGAGAAGTGCGAACTCTTCATCGTCGAGGGCCCGTCGGCCGGCGGTAGCGCGAAGGGCGGTCGCGACCGTCGCACGCAGGCGATCCTGCCGCTGAAGGGCAAGATCCTGAACGTCGAGAAGGCCCGCGCCGACAAGATGCTCGGCAACGAAGAGATCAAGACGCTGATCACCGCGTTCGGCACGGGCATCGGCGACTACTTCGACATGAAGAAGCTGCGGTACGGCAAGACGATCCTGCTCTGTGACGCGGACGTCGACGGCTCGCACATCCGCACACTGCTGCTCACGCTCCTGTACCGACATTTCCGGCCGCTCATCGAGGAGGGCCGCATCTATATCGGTCAGCCGCCGCTGTACCGGCTGCAGCTCGGCCGGGAGATCCGTTGGGCTTACTCGGACAACGAGCGGGACAAGGCGATCAAAGAGCTGAAGCAGCAGGCGAAGACCAAGCGTGACGACCGCAAGAAGGCCGCCGGCGAGAAGGCCGACGCGGAGGGCGGCGACAAGGCGACGTCACGCGCGCGCAGGCGCGCGGCCGAAGCGACCGTCGATGCTGAGGCGGAGGCTCCGGTGAACAGCGATGAGGGCACCGACGACGGCAAGGGTGGCCGCGAGCCGGCGATCGCGCGCTACAAGGGTCTGGGTGAGATGAACGCCGAGCAGCTGTGGGACACCACGCTGAACCCCGCGACGCGCACCCTCAAGCAGGTCACGCTGGAAGACGCGGAGTCGGCCGACCTCGTGTTCGACGAGCTCATGGGCAGCGAGGTCGAGGGCCGCAAGAAATGGATCATGGCAAACGCGAAGAAGGCGGCGCTCGACATCTGATGGCACGACTCTCGGAGCTGGGCGTCGACTTCGACCACTGGTGCTTCGCCTGCGGCCGTCTCAACGAGAGCGGTCTGCATCTCGATTTCGACGTCTCGCGCGGACGCGCGGAGGCGACGTGCGTCCCGAGCCGTCACCACCAGGGGTACGACGGAACGGTGCACGGCGGCATCGTCACCGCACTGCTCGACGAGACCATGGGCTGGGCGATCTTCCATCAGGGGATCTGGGGCGTCACGGCTCGTCTCACCGTCACGTTCAAGCAGCCCGTCCCCGTCGGTGAGGAGCTCCGCGTGATCGGTGTGGTCGTGCGTGAGCGCAGCCGCTCGATCGAGACGAGCGGCACCGTGTCGCGCACGAGCGACGGCGCGGTCCTGGCCGAGGCGGACGCCGTCTTCCTCCTGATGCCGGACGAGCGCCGTCGGGAACTCGAGCGTCGCTACTCGCGTACGGGCGAGACGTTCGCGCGCGTGCGCGCCGCGGTCGCCGCCGAAGAACGCATCAGGGAGCACGGCAGAACGTGATCGACGAACCGAAGAACGACCGCGTCGTCGGCATCGAGCTCGAGCACGAGATGCGCCAGGCGTATCTCGACTACTCGATGAGCGTCATCGTCGCGCGTGCGCTACCCGATGTGCGCGACGGACTGAAGCCGGTGCAGCGCCGGATCCTCTTCACCATGCTGGAGGAGGGCCTGCGGAACGATCGTCCGTTCCGGAAGTCGGCGAACGTGGTGGGCGTGGTCATGGCGAAGTACCACCCGCACGGCGACGCGCCGATCTACGACGCGTTGGTGCGTCTCGCGCAGGACTTCGCGGCGCGCTACCCGCTGGTTCAGGGGCAGGGGAACTTCGGCTGCTTTTCCGGCGACACCAAGGTCGAGCTCTACAACGGCGAGCAAAAGACGCTTGCCGAGCTCGTCGACATGGCGCACCGAGGAGCGCGCGTCGATATCTTCACCGTCGACGCGCATCGCAATGTGCGCATCAAGCCGATGCGCGCGCCGCGACTGGTCCGCCGCAACGATCCCGTCGTGAAGGTCACGCTCGAGTCCGGGGCGGAGATCGTCTGCACACCGGACCACCGCTTCATGCTCCGCGACGGGACGTATCGGGAGGCGAGCGACCTCAAGGCGAAGGACCAGCTCATGCCATTCGCGCGATCGTCGATCCCCGAGCGCCTCCATCGCACCGGCGCGTTCCCGATCCCGGCCAGCCTGGCGCAGAAGGTCGCCAAGGTCGAGCCGGCGGGCCGCGCGGACGTGTACGACCTGACCGTCGACCTCACACAGAACTTCGCGCTCGCGGCGGGCATCTTCGTCCACAACTCGATCGACGACGACCCGCCGGCCGCGATGCGTTACACCGAATCGCGGCTTTCCGCGATCGCGCACGAACTCCTCGCCGACATCGACAAGGACACCGTCGACTGGGTGCCGAACTACGACAGTCGACACATCCAACCAGTGGTCCTGCCGGCGCGCATCCCGAACCTGCTCGTCAACGGGTCCGCTGGGATCGCCGTGGGCATGGCCACGAACATCCCGCCGCACAACCTGACCGAGGTCGCCCTCGCGACCAAGCGCCTCATCGACGATCCGGAGCTCACGACCGACGACCTCTGCAACACGATCCTCGGCCCGGACTTCCCCGGCGGCGGCCTCATCTACCGCTTCGAGGAAGAGAAGAACGTCGAGACGGGTAAGGCGGAGCGCATCGACGCCATCCGCCGGGCGTACGCCAACGGTCGCGGCCGCATCCTCATGCGCGCGAAGGCCCACGTCGAGGACATGCGCGGCAACCGCCAGGCGATCGTCGTCAGCGAGCTTCCCTACGCCGTGAACAAGGCGTCGCTCATCGAAAAGATCGCCGACCTAGTCCAGAACAAGAAGCTGGCGGGGATCAGCGACATCCGTGACGAGAGCGACCGCGATGGCATGCGCATCGTCATCGAGATCAAGCGTGACGACAGCGCCGAACGCGTGCTGAACAACCTTTACAAGCACACCGCGATGCAGTCGGCGTTCAACCTGAACATGCTTGCGCTCGTCGAGCAGGAGCCGAAGACGCTGTCGCTCAAAGAGGTGCTCCAGCACCACATCGACTACCGCAAGACGGTCATCCGCCGGCGCACCGAGCACGACCTCAACAAGGCGAAGGAGCGGGCGCACATCCTCGAGGGCTTCAAGATCGCGCTCGATCACATCGACGAGGTCGTGAAGGCCATTCGCGCCAGCAAGACCCCTGAATCCGCGCTCACCAGCCTGCAATCGAAGTTCGGGCTGAGCGAGATCCAGGCGAGGGCGATTCTGGAGATGCAGCTCCGCCGCCTCACGGGTCTCGAACGTCAGAAGATCGACGAGGAGTACCAGGCGACGATCAAACTCATCGCCGAGCTCGAGTCCATCCTGGCGAGCCCGCGCCGCATCCTGGGCCTGATCAAGACCGACCTCGACGAGCTCACCGCGAAGTACGGCGACGAGCGGCGGACGCTGATCGCCGATGACCTGCCGCGCCAGTTCACGGACGAGCAGCTGGTCTCCGACGAGGACGTCGTCATCACGTTCTCGAGCCGCAACTACGCCAAGCGCATGCCACTCTCGACGTACCGCGCCCAGCACCGCGGTGGCCGCGGCATCATCGGCAGGCAGACGCGCGACGAGGACGACGTCCAGCACCTGGTGGTCGCGCGCAATCACGACAAGCTCTACGTCTTCACCGACCGCGGCCGCGTGTTCGCGCTCAAGGTGTACGAGCTCCCGGACGCGAGCCGCACGGCGAAGGGCACGCCGATCCAGAACATCCTCGAGGCGATGCAGCCGGGCGAGCGCGTGTCCGCGCTCGTCGCCCTGCGCGACACGACCTCGGCGGAGTTCCTGATGATGGCGACGCGCAAGGGCTTCGTGAAGAAGACCGCGCTGTCGGAGTACGCGACGGTGCGACGCGCCGGACTCATCGCGATCGCTCTCCGCAAGGGCGACGAGCTCGCATGGGTCGCGTCGTGCGCGAAGGACGACCGCGTCATCCTCGCGACGCGCAAGGGCAAGGGCATCTCGTTCAAGGCGTCGGATGCGCGGCCGATGGGTCGCCCGACGCAGGGCGTCACCGGCATCCGCCTGGGGAAGGGCGACGGCGTCGTCGGCATGGGGATCGCGCGTCAGCGGACGGAGGTCCTGTCGGTCACGGAGAACGGCTACGGCAAGCGCACCTCGGTCGACGAGTTCCCGACGCAGGGGCGCGGCGGCCAGGGTGTCATCCTCGCATCACTTGGCGCGAAGACCGGCGACGTGGCCGCGATGCAGATGGTCGACGAGGGCAGCCAGGAGATCCTCCTCATCTCGACCACCGGTGTCGTGATCCGTACGCCGCTCGACCAGATCCGCGTGCTCGGGCGGCCCACGATGGGTGTCAAGGTCATGACGACCGGCGACGCGAAGATCGCGTCCATCGCGACCTTCACGACGACCCGGCCGACGCAGACCCAGCTCCCGGTGAAGTAACCAAACCTGGCCCAGCTCCCGGTGAAATAGCGCCCGCGACAGCCAGCCTGGCGAGCCTGCCCGAGGGGTCAAAGCCGCGTACGAATCTGGTCGCAGCAGTACCAATTCCGGGCGTTTAGCCGTTGTTTCGACGCATGCAGGCCGATATGTTCTCCCGTGTAACTGAGCACACTGGCGTCGTTTGGCAGGTCCGCCGAACAGGCAGACGCCGAAGGATGGCTTTGAGAGGGAAGGCAGCGGTTTGATCGCGCTCGACGACGTCAGCAAGCGCTACCCCAACGGAACCTTCGCGCTGCGCGACGTAGACCTTCGGGTGGACGCCGGTGACTTCATCTTCCTGGTCGGCTCGTCCGGCGCCGGCAAGTCCACGCTCATCCGACTCCTCATCCGCGAGGAGCTCGCGTCGAGCGGTCGCGTCGTCGTCGACGGCGAAGACGTCGGACGCATGCCGCGCTCGCGCGTGCATCTGCTCCGTCGCAAGGTCGGCGTCGTCTTCCAGGACTTCAAGCTGCTGCCGACGAAGACGGTCGCTGAGAACATCGCGTTCGCGCTCACGGTCACCGGTCACGAGGGGCGCCTGGTGCGCGAGGAGACCGAGCGCGCGCTGTCGCTCGTCGGTCTCACCGCGCGTCGCGATCACTTCCCGAGCCAGCTCTCCGGTGGCGAGCAGCAGCGCACCGCGATCGCGCGCGCTCTCGTGAACCGTCCACGCATCCTCATCGCCGACGAGCCCACCGGCAACCTCGACCCAGTGACGAGCTGGGAGATCATCAAGCTGCTCACTCGCGTCTGCGAGCTCGGCACGACGCTCGTGATGGCCACGCACAACGCGGAGATCGTCAACGCGCTGCGCCGCCGGGTGGTGCACCTCGATCACGGGATGGTCGTGCGCGACGTGCGCGAAGGCCTGTACGCCGCATGAGGCGCATCGGTTACGTCCTCAGCGCCGCGGGCCAGGGCTTCTGGCGCAATCCGGTGATGAGCCTGGCCTCGACGTTCACGGTGACGCTCATGCTCCTGCTGTTCTCGTTCTTCCTCACGACCGACCGCGGTCTGCAGGCGGCCGTCGGCGTGCTCGAGTCGAAGGTCGAGATCGCCACCTTCCTCGACGACAACGCGAAGGTGTCGGAGATCCTCGCGCTCAAGGCGCGTATCGAGGCGGATCCAGCCGTGTCGCGCGCCGAGTACGTCACCAAGGAGCAGGCGCTGCAGCGGCTGCGCGACATCGCCGACCGCCGCAAGGACTTCATCATCGCGGATGTCGACGCGAACCTCCTGCCTGCGTCGATCGAGGTGAAGCTCTCGGACGCGCGTCAGGCGAAGCGCATCGGCGACGATCTGCGCGCG
The DNA here is from genome assembly GCA_035255665.1 of Candidatus Limnocylindria bacterium. Lineage (GTDB taxonomy): Bacteria > Chloroflexota > Limnocylindria > P2-11E > P2-11E > CF-39. The sequence continues at coordinate 659 of DATEZK010000198.1, read as the reverse complement.
GAGATCGGCGGCGGGGTGGTCGCCGACGTCATCGACAACCCGCAAGTCGTCGATCAGCTGCTCACGATCACGCGGGTGCTGTCGATCGGCGGCATCGCGATCCTCGCGATGATGCTGTTCGTCGCCCTGTTCGTGATCGTGAACACGATCCGCATCGCCGTGCACGGCCGCCGGGACGAGATAGAGATCATGCAGCTCGTCGGCGCGTCCGACTGGTTCGTCCGCTGGCCGTTCATCCTCGAGGGGATGCTCGTCGGGTTTCTCGGGGCGGTCGTCGCCCTCGGGATCGTCTTTGCGGCGTCGGGGCCGGTCACCACCGCGATGCTCGACTTCCTGGTGACGCTCCCGATCTCGCTCGGGCCTGATTTCGCGTTCCAGCTCGCCGCAAGCGTGCTGAGCGTGGCGCTCCTGGTGGGCGCGGGAGGGGCGACGCTGTCCGTGCGCGCCCACCTCGCGAAGTGACACCCGGTCGGGCCTTGACCGGGCCCAGTCCCCGATGGGACCATGCGCCCGTGGATGCTCCCCGGAACGTCCGGGGAGGTGGGTGGAGGAAGAGCGGACTTCGCGCGACCGTCGTCGCGCTCGTTGCGCTCGCCTTCTTCCTCGGTCAGCAGATCCCCGTCGCGGCCGACGACCCGCTCGCCGAGGCTCTCCGTCGG
>DATEZK010000197.1:0-7651 GCA_035255665.1 Candidatus Limnocylindria bacterium | reverse complement strand
CCGCTCCATCGCCTTGCTGACCTTGTGCTCTTACCGCGGTCTCAACTCTCGTTCGCGACGTGCCCGCTTGCTCTCGCTTCCGTTCCCTATTCGCCCGCTGTCGCTTGCTTGCTGGCCCTCGCCGCTACGCCTGCTCTTCTGACTGATAATCACCGCGTGACGACGATCCCGGCGGCCGATCTCCGCAGTCGCGTACGCGAGCTCATGCCGCAGGTCCGTGCAGATCTCGAACGTCTCGTTCGCATCCCCTCGGTCAGCGCGCTGGGTCACGACCCCGCTCCGCTTGTGAAATCGGCCGAGCTCGTCGCCGAGCTGCTGCGCGCCGCAGGCGCCGACACGCGCGTGCTGCGAGCCGAAGGCGGACATCCCGCGGTCGTCGGCTATTTCAAAGCGCCGCCGGGCAAACCGACCGTCCTGCTTTACGCGCATCACGACGTGCAGCCACCGGGTCCCGATTCCGAATGGAAGACACCGCCGTTCGCGCCGACCGAGCGCGATGGACGCCTCTACGCGCGCGGGGCCGCCGACGACAAGGCCGGCGTCCTCGCGCACATCGCGGCGCTGCGCGCTTACGACGGCAAGCCGCCGGTCGGGGTCGCCGTCTTCATCGAAGGCGAGGAGGAAGCCGGGTCGGAGCGGCTGCGCGGCTATCTCGAAGGTGAAGGCGATCGTCTTCGCTGTGACGCCGTGGTCGTCGCCGACGGAGGCAACTGGCGCATCGGCGCGCCGGCGATCACGACGACACTCCGTGGTGTCGTGGCGTGCGTGGTCGAGGTTCGCGTGCTCGACAAGGCGGTGCACAGCGGCGGTTTCGGCGGACCGTTCCCGGACGCGCTCATGACCCTGGCGCGCCTTCTCGCGACCCTGCACGACGACAAGGGCAATGTCGCGATCCAGGGCCTGGTCCGCGGGAAGGCGCCCGCGCTCGATCTCACAGAGTCGGAGCTTCGGGAGCAGGCCGGCGCGCGTAAGAGCGTGAAGCTCATCGCCGACGGTGGGCTCACGGACCGCATGTGGACGATGCCCGCCATCTCGGTGCTGGCGCTCGACGCGCCGCCCGTGCACGACGCGGTGAACCAGCTCGTGCCGGTCGCGCGCGCGAAGGTCAGCATGCGCATACCGCCGGGGCAGGATGCGGCGAAGGCGCTCGACGCGCTGGTGAAGCATCTCGAGAAGAACGTCCCGTGGGGAGCGGAGCTGAACATCGATCGTCATCCCGTGGGTGAACCGTTCGCGACGAAGACCGGCGGTCCCGCGTACAAGGCGATGCACGCTGCGCTCTCCGAGGCCTGGGGCAGCAAAGCGGTCGATGTCGGCTCTGGCGGGAGCATCCCGTTCCTGTTCGACTTCGCGGAGCTTTTCCCGCAGGCCGAGATCCTCGTCACCGGGGTGGACGACCCGCAGTCGGGTCCTCATGGGCCCGACGAGGGACTGCATCTCGCCGAGTTCGAGCGCGTCTGTCTCGCGGAGACGCTGTTCCTCTCTAAGCTCGCGGGCTAGCCCTACCGCACGTAAGCGGCGCGGAAGTTCTCGAAGCTCGCGTAGAACGCGTCGGGGCTCTGGCCGAACGCCGCGGTGAACGCTGACTGCCAGGTTTCGCCGCGACCGACGCGCGTGCACCAGTTGCGCAGCGCGAGCGCTCCGTTGGCGGCGAGCATCCGGTCGACCGCGAGATAGCCGACCGCGAACGGATTCGCCTCCGCGGGCCAAAGCGTCTCAAGCGAGCGCAGCGTCACGTACTGCGCGTTGCGCAGCTGGCGTTTGATGAACACGTCCATGTTCGCCGCAGGGATGAGGCCCGCGTCGACGAGGGATCGGTACGCCAGCGACTCGGCCATGCCCTCGGTGAGCCAGCGCGGTCCACCCACCATGCAGGCCCTGCCGCCGACCGAGTACTGCCATGTGTGCGCGTACTCGTGTGCCGCGAGCTCCTTGCGCTCCGTCGACGCGGTCCACGTGTCAGGCGCAGCCGCGGTCGGCGCCGACCATGCGGTATTGCTCGTCACGATGTCGAAGGAGGGTCCGGCCGCGGTGCAGCAGAAGCGCTCGGTGCCGCTGCCGACCATGACGTTGACCGTCAGCGCATGCGTGCGGTCGCCGCCAACGTTGGTGGAGAGATACGCGCTGGCGCGAGCGACACCCTCGTGCACTTCGGCGATGTCCGACGCGTTCACGCTCCCGGTGATCCGGTACGTGACGCCCGCTGGTGACGGTGGCGTGGGTCGCGGTGCCGAGCCATCGGCGTTCAACACGGTGACGACCCAGAACACGCCGTAGTCCTCCATCCACGTCGCCCCTTCGATGAGTGGACGGATGCCTAGACGGTATGTGCCTGGCACTGACGGCGCCTGCACGCTGAACTGGAACCACGCGATCTGTCCCGGGCCGACGTATGCCGCCGGCTGCACGGCGACGCGATTGAAGCGCGGCCAGCCGGTCGCAGGCGAGCCGCGTGCGCCGTCGCCGCCGAGGATGCTCGGCTGGTCCTGTCCCGGCTCGGACTCCCACGTCCCGAGGTATGCGACCTCGCCAAGCCGACCACGGACCCAGCCGCGGGAGCCGGTGTTGAAATACGCGACGGTCGCGGTCGCTCTTTCGCCTGCGCAGAGGCTCATGTATCCGGATTGGCCGTACCAGGATGAATGGAAGCCCGCGATGCCCCTCGGCACGTTCTGTGGCGGTGCGATGCCGGGGCCGACCGATCCGACGCACGTCGCGCCCATCGGGGCCGGACTCGCCGTGCCCGTCGCGGCCGGACCCGCGGACGTGAGGCTTGCGAGAAGGATGAGCACGCCGACCACTGGTCCCATCAGTACAAGCAACTCTGCGCTTTGCGTGCCGTGACGGCACGCGGCGCTCGTGACCCGGGTACGCTGGCAAACGTGCCCGATGCGCCGCCGCGTGCAGTCACGGAGCCGTGGCCGTGCTGATCCATCGCCACGACGAGCCGCTCAGCGATGCCGAGTGGCGCGCGTTCCTCACCGACCACGACTTCGGCGAGCTCATCGTGCCCGGTGTCGGCCGCGATCTGCCGATCGTCGTGCCGACCCACTTCATCTACGACGGAGATGCGACCGTGCTGCTCCATCTCGCGAAGCCGAATCCGGTGTGGGACGCGCTGGCCGAGCGCCCGCGCGCGCTCCTCTCGGTGTTCGGCGCGTACACGTACATCCCGGGACACTGGAACCAGGACGAGTACGGCGTCCCGACCTCGTATTACGCGGCGGTGCAGCTCGCGTGCGATGCGGAAGTGATCGACGACCCCGCCCAGGTCGCGGCGATCCTCGAGCGACAGCTCGCGCATTTCCAACCCGAGGGCAAGCACGCGCCGGTCGAGCCCGGGGAGAACCGCTACGGCAAGCTGCTCGGATCCATCCGCGGCATTCGTCTCGTGGTCACGGACGTGCGCGCGAAGTTCAAGTTCGGCGCGAACCGCACGGTGGAGCACCGGCGGGCCATCGCCGCGAAGCTGGCCGAGCGCGGGCGGCCGCTCGACGCTGAGGCGCGCACCAACCTGATGCGACGCATCCCGCCGCAGTGACGATCGATCCGCTCTTCCTCGCGGGTCTCGCGGTCCTCGCGCTGCTGACGATCTCTCCGGGCGCCGACATGGCGCTCGTCGCGAAGATCACGCTCGAGCGGGGCCGGCGGGATGCGCTGCTCGCGACGCTGGGCATCTGTTCCGGTCTCCTCGTTCATGCGACCGCATCGGCGCTCGGGCTGTCGGTGATCCTCGCGACTTCGGCGGAAGCGTTCACGGTCGTGAAGCTCGTGGGTGCCGCGTACCTCGTGTATCTGGGTGTGCAGGCGCTCCGCAGCTCCTTCCGTCAGGAAAGCGTGGCGGCGCTGACGCCGCGACGTGCCACCTCTCCGTTCGCGCAGGGCCTGCTCTCGAACGTGCTGAATCCGAAGGTCGCGGTCTTCTATCTGACGTTCATGCCGCAGTTCATGTCGCCCGGCGACAACGTGCTCAGCCGTTCGCTCGCGTTCGCGGTCGCGCACGGCATCATGGGGGTCGCCTGGCTCACGGCCTACGCGTACGTCCTGTCGCGCATCAGCGTGGTGCTCGGCCGCAGCGGTGTGCGCAGATGGCTCGAGCGTGTGACCGGCGGCGTTCTGGTGGCCCTCGGCCTGCGCCTCGCGCTGGAGCGGCGCTAGCGAACGCGATCCCTAGGAAAAGGAGACCACGATGAAGCAGTTCAAGCGGCTGATCGGCGAATGGCACGGAGAAGGCGAGATGCCGGATCCTCCGATGAAGCTCTCCGTTGAGGCGACGATCGAGCAACTCGGTGAGTTCATCGTCCTCCGCTCGACGGGCGAGCCCAAGGAGATGCCCGCCACGCTCTCGATCATCGGCGGCGCGCCCGAAGGCAAGCCGCAGCCGATGCACTACTTCGACTCGCGCGGCGTCAAGCGGCTGTTCGTGATGGCTCTCGAAGGTTCCACCTGGAAGATCTGGCGTGCCCCCGGCGAGGACTGGAACGGTCCCGACGGCCCCGGCTACAACCAGCGCTTCATTGGCGAGATCTCGGCCGACGGCAAGAAGATCGCGGGCCGGTGGGAGCGCGGGATGGGAGACGCCGGCGACGAGTGGGAGATCGACTTCCCGATCGACTACGTGCGCAAGTAGCGCAGAGGCTATGCGGTGCGCGCGGGCGGAATGACTCCCATGCGGCCGGCGCGGTAATCGGCGATGGCCTGGATGATCTCCTCGCGCGTGTTCATCACGAACGGTCCGTAGAACGCGATCGTCTCGCGGATCGGACGGCCGCCCAGCAGCAGGATCTCCAAACGCGGCGCGCGGCTCGTTTGCTGTGCGTCGGCCGTGATCGCGACCGCGTCGCCTGGCCCGAAGATCGCGAGCTGGCCTTCGTGCAGCGCGACCCGGCCGATGCCGGCCGATCCGCGTCCCGACAGGACGTACGCGAGCGCGTTGAACTCCGGTGGCCACGGCAGTTCGAGTCGTGCTCCCGGCGCGACGCTCGCGTGCGCATAAACGATCGGCGTGTGCGTGAGGCCGGGACCGGCGTGCCCGCCGAGATCGCCGGCGATCAGGCGAAGGAGCGATGAGCCGTCGTGTGACGACAACATGCGCACGTCGCTTCCGCGGATGTCCTGATAGCGCGGCGGACTCCATTTCTTGTCCGCCGGCAGGTTGACCCACAGCTGCGTGCCGTGGAAGAGGCCGCCCTTAAGGAGCAGCTCGTGCGTCGGCATTTCGGAGTGGACGATCCCCGCGCCCGCGGTCATCCACTGGGTCGCGCCGTCGGTGATGACACCGCCGCCGCCGGTCGAGTCCTTGTGCTCGATCGCGCCGTCCATGATGTAGGTGACGGTCTCGAAGCCACGATGTGGATGATCCGGCGCGCCCTTCGCCTCGCCGGGCGAGTACTCCACCGCACCGAGGTGGTCGAGGAGAAGGAACGGATCGGTCAGGCTCGGGTCGATCCCTGGGAATGGACGCCTCACCTGGAAGCCCTCGCCTTCGAGCGTCACGACCGCGTCGACAACGCCGAGCACCGGCCGCACGGCCGCGGCGAGGTCGGGCCGTTCGATGCGGGGTAGCGCAAGGGTGTCAGCTTCGACGGCGGGCATCGCTCAGTGAAACGCTGCGCGTGCCGCGGGCATTCCCCGACCTACGACGTTGTCGGTCTGTACGCGGACCACAGCAGCAGCCCGGAAACGAGCAGAAGCACCGATCCGATCGCGGCCCACACGATGTCGCCCGTCATGAACGAGCCCGGAAGGATGCCCACCCCTTGAAGGATCCACACCGCGCCGGTCAGGTCGCAGAGGATCGCGAGCGCGGTGAGAAGGCCTCGGCGCACGAGCCCCACGATAGACTTGTTACATGTCCCCTTGCCAAGGCCTCGCGTAGCCATGCGCCGCGAGGACATCCGCAACATCGCGATCATCGCGCACGTCGACCACGGGAAGACGACGCTGGTCGACGCCATGCTCCGCCAGAGCCACATTTTTCGTGAGAACCAGCAGGTCGCCGAGCGCGTCATGGACTCCAACGACCTGGAGCGCGAGCGCGGCATCACGATCATGGCCAAGAACACGGCGATCACCTATCGCGGAACGAAGATCAACATCGTCGATACCCCGGGCCACGCCGATTTCGGAGGCGAGGTCGAGCGGGTGATGAACATGGTCGACGGGGTTCTCCTGCTCGTCGACGCCGTGGACGGACCGATGCCGCAGACGAAGTTCGTTCTGCGGCAGGCGCTGCGGCGCGGCCATCGCGCGATCGTGGTCATCAATAAGATCGACCGTCCCAACTCGCGGCCGGTGCACGTCCTGAACGAGACATTCGACCTCTTCCTCGACCTTGGCGCCGCGAACGAGCAGGCCGAGTTCGTCACCGTATATACGAACGCGCTCATCGGGGCCGCCAGTACCGACCATCGCCACATCGGCAAGACGCTCGAACCGCTGTTCGAGGCGATCGTCGAGACCATCCCCGCACCCGATGTGGACGCCGACGCGCCGGCGCAGCTGCTCGTCACCACCACGACGTACGACGATTACAAGGGCCGGATCGCGGTCGGGAGACTGCAGAGCGGCGTGCTGCGGAAGGCGATGCCGGTCATGCGCATCGACCACTCCGGCGCGCTTACGCCCGCGCGCGTCACGCAGCTGTTCACGTTCCAGGGTCTCGAGCGCGAGGAAGTCGACGAGGCGCGTGCCGGCGACATCGTCGCCGTCGCCGGCGTTCCGGACGTCGGGATCGGCGACACGATCGCCGATGCCGCCGACCCGCGGCCACTCCCGCCGATCAAGGTCGAGGAGCCGACGCTGCGGATGACGTTCGCGGTGAACACGAGCCCCTTCGCCGGGCGCGAGGGCACCCACGTCACCAGCCGCAAGATCCGCGAGCGGCTGTACGCGGAGCTTGAGCGTGACGTCGCGCTGCGTGTGGCCGACACCGAGAGCCCCGACACACTCGTGGTCAGCGGTCGAGGCGAGCTGCACCTCGCGATCCTCATCGAGACGCTGCGCCGCGAGGGGTACGAGTTCCAGGTCTCGCGACCGGAGGTCATCTACAAAGACGAAGGCGGGCAGCGGCTCGAACCGTTCGAGCAGCTCGAGATCGAAGTCGCGCAAGACGTGCTCGGCCCGGTCGTGGAGCTGGCGGGGACCCGGCGTGGCGCGCTCGTCGACATGAAGTACCGCGACGACGGCAGCGCGCACTGCGTGTACAAGATCCCCACTCGCGGACTGCTCGGATTCCGCCAGGCCTTCCTTACGAGCACGCGCGGCAAGGGCGTCATGAACACGCTCTTCGCCGGCTACGGGCCCTATGCGGGGCCCATCGAGTCGCGCGATCTCGGTTCGCTGATCGCGTTCGAGGCCGGAACGACCACGACGTTCGGCCTGAACCAGGCCCAGGAGCGCGGCCAGCTGTTCATCGGCCCCGGTGTCGAGGTCTACGAGGGAATGGTCGTCGGCGAGCACATCCGCGCCAGCGATCTCGAAGTCAATGTCGTGCGCAAGAAGCACCTCACGAACATGCGTAGCAGCACATCGGACATCGCCGCGAAGCTCGATGGACTGCAGGACCTCTCACTCGACGACGCCGTCGAATTCCTGGCCGACGACGAGCTGCTCGAGGTCACGCCGCTCAATTACCGCATCCGCAAGCGCC
>DATEZK010000196.1:0-9866 GCA_035255665.1 Candidatus Limnocylindria bacterium | reverse complement strand
ATCATTCAATAAGGGGATCCCGGTCAGCACCGGGCCGTTCAAGGTCGAGAAGTACACCTCGGGGCAGAGCGTCTCGCTCGTGCCGAACGAGAACTATTTCGGACCGAAGCCGTACCTCGACAAGGTCGTCTTCACGGTCGTGGCCGACCCGAACACCCAGATCGCGCAGGCGCTCTCGGGCGACCTGCAGATCATGATCCTGGACAACAAGGCCGCCGTGGACCGCATGAAGAGTGCGGCGGGTCTCGTTGTCGTGGCGCGGCCGCTCGTGCAGTACTACTGGCTCTCTCTCAATCAGACCGACAGCCGCTTCACCGACGTGCGCGTGCGTCAGGCCTTCGTTCACGCGATCGACCGCCAGGCGATCATCAAGTCGGTCGAGCTGGGCTATGGCTCCATCGCGAACAGCCCGATCACGCCGGCTCTCGCGGCGTACTACGACCCTTCGCTCGCCACCAAGTACCCGTACGACCCAGCGAAGGCGACGGAGCTGCTGAAGGCGGCCGGCTGGACGCCGGGTGCGAACGGTGTGCTCCAGAAGGACGGCAAGCCCTTCCAGTTCACGATGGACGTTGGGCAGCGCGGCGTCCTCGAGCCGGTCAACGCGCTGATCCAGCAAGACCTGAAGAAGGTCGGCGTGATCGTCGACCTCAACACGATGGAATGGAACGCGTACATCCAGAAGGACGTGGTGCGCCGCGAGTACACCGCGACCGTCAACTGGTGGACCTACCCGAGCGACCCCGACGTCTTCCCCTACTACCACTCCAGCGCCGCGGGCAAGGGCTTCAACATCCCGGGCTACCAAGACCCGAAGCTCGATGACCTGCTCGTCCAGGGTCAGAGCGCCAGCGATCTCGAGTCCCGCAAGGCCGTGTACAAGCAGCTACAGCAGTACACGTCCGAGGTGCTGCCGTACCTCTTCCTCTGGTACCCGCAGGAGATCGACGTGATCAGCACATCGCTGAAGGGCGTCCCGGAACTGGGGCTCCGCGATTCGATGCACTACCTCGGCGAATGGTGGTTGGCTAAGAAGTAGCTCGCTTCCTTTTCCAGCGCATCGCGTTGGGGGCGCTCGTGATCGTTTTCGCGAGCGCCCTCACCTTCTTCTTCGTGAACCTCGCGCCGGGCGGGCCGGGCTCGGTGATGCGTTTCGACGTGACCGCCGAGCAGCGCGAGGCGCTCATCAAACGCATGGGACTCGACCGGCCCGTGGAGCAGCGGTACGCGGAGTGGGTCGGCGGCGCGGTGCGTGGCGACCTCGGCACTTCGCTCCTCACCGACGAGCCGGTCTCCCTGCGCATCGGCGAGCGCCTGCCGAACACGCTGACCCTCGCGGGCGCCGCGCTGACGCTTTCGATCGCGCTCGGCATCCCGATCGGCCTCATCCAGGCGCTGCGCCGCGGGAGCGCGCTCGATCACGTCCTCAGCCTCATCAGCGCGATCGGTCTCTCGGTCCCGGTGTTCTGGCTGGGAATCGTGCTGATCCTGATCTTCGCCGTCGAGCTGAAAGTGCTCCCGTCCGCGGGCGTGACCGCGATCGCCACGGACACGCCGTTCGACCGGCTCCGGCATCTCGTCCTCCCCGCGGTCGTGCTCGCCACCACCGTCCTACCCACGGTCGTGCGCTTCATGCGCTCGGCCGCGATCGAGATCCTTCACGAGGATTACATCCGCACCGCGGCCTCGAAGGGCCTCGCACCCCGCGTCGTCCTCCTGCGCCATGTGCTGCGCAACGCACTCATTCCGGTCGTGAGCGCGATCGGCGCGCTCGTCCCGCGACTCCTCGGCGGCACGGTCGTCACCGAGGCCGTGTTCAGCTGGCCGGGACTCGGTCGCCTCGCGCTCGAAGCCGCGCAGGGGCGCGACTACCCGCTCATCACCGGCCTCACCGTCGTCGTCGCCGCGATCGCGGTCACGACGAGCCTGCTTGTGGATCTCGCCTACACGCGCATCGACCCGCGGATAAGACTCGCATGACGCGTCTTGGGTACGCGGCGCTCGCAACACTTGTTGCCATCGCCCTGCTCGCCGCCGTCGGGCCACTTTTATGGACGATCCCGCCCGAAGCGACCAGCCCCGCGCAGGGCCTCCTCGGGCCGAGCGCCACGCATCCGCTCGGCACGGACGAGCTGGGGCGCGATGTGCTCAGCCGGCTTCTTCATGGCAGCCGCGTCACGCTCCTCGTCGGCGTCGCCGCGATGCTCGCGGCCCTGCTGGTCGGCGTGATCGTCGGCGCACTCGCGGGCTTCAACGGCGGCTGGGTCGATGCGCTGCTCATGCGCTTGACCGACGGGATGCTCGCCGTGCCGGCGTTCTTCTTCGTCCTCGTCGTCATCACCGTCCTCGACAAGGGCATCTCCACTCTGGTCCTCGTGATCGGAGCGCTGTCCTGGATGCCGGTCGCGCGCGTCGTGTACGGCGAGACGCTGCGCTGGAAGACGGCGGAGTTCGTCGTGGCCGCGACGTCGCTCGGTGTGCCCGGACCGCGCCTTCTTGTTCGGCACATCCTCCCGCAGGCGATCCCGTCGCTCGTCGTGTCGGCCACGCTCGGTGTCGCCTTCGCGATCCTCACCGAGTCAGCCCTCAGCTATCTTGGCTTCGGCGTACAGGCGCCGCTGCCGTCGCTTGGCAACATGCTGCAGCGCGCACAGGTCTACGTCTTCACCGCGCCCGCCCTGGCGATCTATCCAGGCCTTGCCATCACGGCCGTGGTGCTCGCGTTCAACTTCCTCGGCGATGGTCTGCGCGACGCGCTCGATCCGCGCCGTCGTCGCTAATACCGGCGCTTAGCGCAGGGGAGGACGAGATGAAGACAGCCGATGTCGGCAAGCGCACGAAATACTCCGGCTAGTCGAGCTTCCAGTACCTCGAGGGCGGCAGCGACTTCCGCGAGTTCGCGCTCGCGAAGGAACTCGATCGCGTTCCCTCCCGCAAGGTCGAGGTCAGCGACGCGCAGGAGCAGCGCGTCCAGCGCTTGCTCGACGAGAACCTTGCGATCTCGCTGCACGATCACTGCTTCGTTGTCCCGGCGGACTTCGGCGATCTGGCCGAGTACCGCCGCCAGGGCCGCGACTTCACGGGCTACGCGGGCATGGCGCAGTCGGGACTCGACGCGGTGTTCGACAACCTGATGGACGGGACGGCGACCATCACGTCGAAGGCGGGATGGAAGTGGGACGACATCATCTACGACCTCGGCATGCGCCTCTCGGACATAGCGCATCAGGACTTCATCGTTCGTGGAGAGACGCTCGACGACATCCGTCGCGCTAAAGAGAACGGGCAGATCGCGTTCATCGCTTCGCTCGAGGCCGCGACGGCGATCGAGAACGAGGTCGACCGACTCGACATCCTCTACGGCCTCGGCATCCGCCAATCGGGCATCGCCTACAGCGAGGCCAACACGCTGGGCAGCGGGCTCAAGGAAGCCCGGGACGGCGGCCTCACCGAGTTCGGACGCCAGGCGGTCCGGCGCATGAACAAGCTCGGGATCGCCATCGACGTTTCTCACTCCGGCGACCAGACCTCGCTCGACACCATCGAGGTGAGCGAGAAGCCCATCTTCATCACGCATGCCGGCGCGCGCGGCCTCTGGGACACCAAGCGCATGAAGCCAGATGTGGTCTTGAAGGCGATGGCTGCCAAAGGCGGCGTGATCGGGATCGAGGCCGCTCCGCATACGACGCTCACCAAGAAGCATCCCAAACACTCGATCGAGAGCTACATGGAGCACTTCGAGTACTGCGTCGATCTGATCGGCATCGACCACGTCGCGTTCGGCCCGGACACGCTGTTCGGCGATCACGTCGGGCTCCACCACTACTTCGCCAAGCAGCTATCGATCAAGTCCGCGCACGGCGCGCAGGCGTTCGAGGAGGTCGAGTTCGTCGACGGGATCGAGAACCCGGCGGAGGCGTTCCCGAACATCGTCCGCTGGCTGGTGAAGCACGACTACTCCGACGGCGACATCGCCAAGACGATCGGCGGGAACGTGATGCGGGTGCTGCAGGAGGCGTGGTTCCGATAGCGGTCCTCGGCTAGGCCTAGAATCGCCGCGTCGCGCGGTGGAGACCTCACGGTCGCGCGCGACGGATTAGAGGGAGGTCAGGACGGACCAATGAAGCGTCTGCTCGCGATCCTCGTTGCCACGGGCCTCATCGTCGCCGCGTGCGGCGCCCTCCCGGGCTCCGGAAGCGGTCTCAAGGTCGGGATGGTGACCGACATCGGCCAGCTCGAGGACAAGTCCTTCAACGAGTTCTCCTGGAAGGGCGTCCAAGAAGGCGCGAAGGCCATCGGCGGCGCCGCACAGGTCATCGTCACCAAGGACATAGCCGACTACAAGCAGAACATCCAGCAGTTCATCGACCAGAAGTACGACATCATCGTGACCGTCGGATTCCTGATCGGCAGCGACACGCTCAAAGCCGCCCAGGCGAATCCGACGATCCAGTTCTTGGGCGTGGACCAATTCATCTGCGTGGCGGCCGACGCCAATGACAAAGCATGCAAAGGCACGATCCCCGCGAACTACCAGGGGATCCTGTTCGACGAAGCGCAGTCCGGTTATTTGGCGGGCATCGTCGCCGGCACGATCAGCAAGAGCGGGAAGATCGGTGCAGTCGGAGGACGCGAGGACGTCCCGCCGGTCGTGGCATTCATCAAGGGCTACGAAAACGGCGCGAAGTCAGTGAAGTCGAACATACAGGTCTTCATCAATTACGTCGGCGACTTCAACGCCCCGGACAAGGGCGAGGCATCCGCCAAGACGATGATCGGCCAGGGTGCCGACGTCCTCTTCCAGGTCGCCGGCGGCACCGGCGTGGGCGTCCTCCGTGCCGCATGCAACGCGAAGGTGTATGGCATCGGCGTGGACGTCGACCAGTGGGAGGGCCTGCCCGACCTGAAGGGTTGCATCGTCACCAGCGCGGAAAAGAAGCTTGTCAATGCGACGCGCGACGCGATCAAGCGCTTCAAGGACGCCGGCAAGCAGACCGGCAACTTCTTTAACAGCGCCACGAACGAGGGCGTCGGCGTGTCCCCGCTGCGGAACCTCAGTCCGATTCCGGCTGGCCTCGAGGACAAGATCAAGCAGGCCACCGCGGACATGAAGTCGGGCAAGCTCAAGCCCATCCCGTGACCGGGATCATCTGACGCGGAAGACGAAGCGGGCCGGCCCTCGGGTCGGCCCGCTTCATTGAGAGGCCTGATGACCGAGACTCCGCCCGTCCTCGAGATGCGCGGCATCACCAAGCGCTTTGCCACCGGAACGCTCGCGAACGACGCGATCGACCTCGACCTGCGCGCCCGTGAGATCCACGCGCTGCTCGGTGAGAACGGCGCCGGCAAGTCGACGCTCATGAACATCCTCTACGGACTGGTCACGCCCGACGAGGGCGAGGTCCTGATCGATGGGAGTTCAGTCGCCATCCGCGACCCAGCAGACGCCATCGCGCGTGGCATCGGCATGGTGCACCAGCATTTCATGCTTGTTCCGGTCCTCACGGTCGCGGAGAACGTCGTGCTCGGCCAGGAGATCGTCCGGCGAGGCGGGCAGCTCCTCGATATGCCGGCGGCTGAGCGGCGCATCCGTGAGCTGGCCGATCGGCTCGGCTTTACGATCGATCCCTCCGCGCGGGTGGACCAGCTTTCACTTGGCCAACAGCAGCGCGTCGAGATCCTGAAGGCGATCTATCGCGGTGCGCGAATCCTTGTCCTCGACGAGCCGACCGCCGTACTGACGCCGCAAGAGACGCGTGAAATCTTCGGTGTCCTGCGGCGATTGCGCGAAGAGGGCACGAGCATCATCTTCATCAGCCACAAGCTCGACGAGGTCCTGGAGATCGCAGACCGCATCACCGTGATCCGTCGTGGCAAGGTCGTCGGCAGCCGTACGCCTGTCGAGACGAACGAGAACGAGCTTGCGGAGCTCATGGTGGGCCGCGCCGTGTCGCTGCGCGTCGACCGTGGGCAGTCGCATCCGGGCGACGTCGTGCTCGAAGCGACGGGGCTGCGGGCTGCCGACGACCGGCGGCACGAGGTCTTGAAGGGTGTCGATCTCACCGTGCGCGCGGGCGAGATAGTCGGGGTCGCTGGGGTCGGTGGCAACGGCCAGGACGAGCTGGTGGAATGCATCGTCGGCCTTCGCAGACCCATCGCTGGCACGATCAACCTGGCCGGCCGCGACATCACCAAGCTCAGTGTCGAGGCGCGCCGCGACCGCGGTGTCGCGTACGTGCCAGCGGACCGGCAGCGTTTCGGACTCGTGCTTCCCTACCGGCTGCCGGACAACTTCGTGCTCACGCGCTACGGCGAGCTGCCGTATGCCGGTGGGCTGGGTGGATTCGTGCGTCAGGACCGGCCGATCCGCGCCGAGGCTGGCCGGCTGGCGACGGAATTCGACGTGCGCTCGTCGTCGCTCGACGCCACCGCAGCGACGCTCTCCGGCGGCAACCAGCAGAAGGTCGTCGTCGCGCGTGAGTTTCGCCACGACCTGAAGGTGCTGGTGCTCGACCAACCGACCAGAGGCATCGACGTCGGCAGCATCGAGTTCATCCACAAGCAGGTGATCGAGCGTCGCGACGCCGGTGTCGCGGTGCTATTGGTGTCGGCAGAGCTGGACGAGGTCCTTGATCTCTCGGACCGCATCCTCGTGATCTACCGCGGCCGCATCGTTGCCAGCTTCTCGGCGGCCGATGCGCAACGCGAGAGGGTCGGTCTGCTCATGGCCACGGGGGAGGCGCGTCCGTGAAGACCGTGCTCGCTCGTCTTGCGCCGAAGTGGGCGGTGGCGCAGGTCCCCATCTATTCGATCGTGCTCGCGTTCGCGGTCGCCGCAGTCGTGATCATCATCTCGAGTGCCTTCACGAGGACCGGCTTCGATCCGCTCCTCCCGCTGGCCGCTTACGGTCGCCTCCTCGCGGGGTCGTTCGGTAGCGGCAACGCTCTGGCCAACACTCTGGTCTCCGCTGCGCCGCTTATGTTCGGCGGGCTCGCGGTCGGTCTCGGCCTCAAAGCCGGTCTCTTCAACATCGGTGTCGCCGGTCAATTCCTCGTCGGGGCCTTTGCGGCCGCGGCCACCGGCGCGTCGCTCGCGACCGCGCCGGCGATCGTCGCGATGCCGCTCGCCATGCTTGCCGGTGCGGCCGGTGGCGCGGTGTACGGATTCATCCCTGGCTACCTGAAGGCGCGCACCGGTGCCCACGAGGTCGTCACCACGATCATGCTCAATAGCGCTGCGGCGCTGCTGCTCACGTGGGCCGTGAACGACCTCGTGCGCGCGCCCGGCTTCTCGTTCCCGCGCACCGGCGACATCGGCCAGAGTGCGTTGCCGATCCTCCTCGGACGCAATCTCCACCTCGGGATCGTCTTCGCCGTCGCCGCGATCTTCGTCATTCGCTGGATCCTCGACCGCACGACGCTCGGCTTCGAGATACGCACGGTGGGGGCGAACCCCAGCGCTGCGCGCTACGCCGGGATGCGACCGGTCTTCATCACCGCTCTAACGATGACGATCTCAGGGCTGCTCGCGGGTCTGGCGGGCGCGATCCAGATCCTCGGCGTCACCGGTTTCTACGCCCCTGGCATCACCGCGTCCGTCGGCTTCGACTCGATCGCCGTGGCGCTGCTCGGCCGCTCAGATCCCATCGGCATCCTCTTCGCGGCGATCCTGTTCGGAGCCTTCCGCGCCGGCGCCCCGCTCATGCAGATCGAGACGAGCGTGCCGATCGAGGTCATCGACATCATCCAGGCTCTCGTCATCCTGTTCCTCGCGGCCGACCTCATCGTCCGAAGGGTCTTCCGCGTACGCGCTCCCAAGATCGAGATCACCGAGATGGCGACGGTCACCGGCTCATGGGGCGGTACGCCGCCGACGAGTCCGGCGCGCTGATGGACCTCCTCGCGATCCCGCGGCTGCTCTGGGAGCTCGTCCTCTACCTCTTCGAAGTAATGCCCGACCTCCTGCCGATCATCCTCGCCCTCGCCACCCCGATCGCGCTTGGCGCGCTCTGCGGTGTCCTGAACGAACGTTCCGGGGTCGTGAACATCGGGATCGAGGGGATCATGCTGATGGCGGCATTCTTCGGCTACCTCACAGGCTTCGCCCTGAACGAATCGCTCGGCAGCTTCCCGGCGATCCTGTTGGGCATCGCCGTCGCCGTCGCGACCGGGGCCGTGCTCGGTTTGCTCCACGCCTGGCTCACCGTGAGCGTGCGCGCCGATCAGATCATCGCCGGCACGATGATGAACATCGCCGCGTTCGGCGTGACCGGCTACCTCAACCGTCTGATCATCACGCCGTCGGGACGGGGCGGCGCGGGTGTCGTTCCGCCCTTCGATCTCCCCGACCAGCTCGCCGACCTTCCGCTCCTCGGCCCGCTCCTATCGATGTTCCTCGATCAGGGCCCGATCGCGATGAGCGTCATCGTGCTCGTGGTCGTGTCCCAGGTCGCACTGTTCCGTACCCGCTGGGGCCTCCGCACTCGCGCCGTCGGCGAGCACCCGAAGGCGGCCGATACGGTCGGCATCGACGTGTTCCGGCAGCGCTACCTGAACGTGATCATTGGTTGCGCGATCGCAGGCCTAGCCGGCGCCTACCTCACGCTCGAGTCGACCGGCTCCTTCCAGAACGGCATGACTAACGGCCGCGGCTTCATCGCGCTCGCCGCCGTGATCTTCGGTCGCTGGACGCCAATCGGAGCGTTCCTCGGCGCTCTCCTCTTCGGAACCGCGACGGCCTTCGGATTCATCGTCGTCGTTCATCCCGCTGCGGGGGAACTCGGCACGATCATGCGGTCGATCCCGACTTACTGGTACTCGGCTCTGCCCTACCTCATGACCGTGGTCATCCTCGCCGGGGTCGTGGGGAGGTCCACACCGCCGGCGGCCGACGGGATCCCGTATGCGAAAGAGGGCAAGGGCTAGCATCGACCGCGAGAACCCATGTCAGTGCGCACCGCCTATCTGCTCAGCGCGCTGTTCATCGCATCGGCCTGCGCGCCGGCGGGACCGGCGAGCATCTCGAGCTTCAGCCCGACGACCGGCCCAACGGGCATCACGATCACCATCGTCGGCGCGAACCTCGGCGAAGTGACCGCTGCCGCGATCGGGGGCGTGAACGCGCAGCTCGTCGACGTCAGTGCTACGCGCGTTGTGTTGAAAGTGCCGGACGACGCCGTGACCGGCCAGATCACCTTGACGGCTGGCAGCACGACGCTCACGTCGCGCCTGCGCTTCGTCGTCGCCGCGGCCAACGCGAACATCGAGTCAACTCCGGGTCCGCCCGCTGTTCCGACCAATACCGGCTACAGCGTCGTGAGTGTCCCAACTGCTCACGGCACATTCGTCGTGCATCTGATCAAGGAGCGCCTCTCCGAAGTCAGCGTGAAGACCGTCGCGGCCAACACCGTTGTCTGTCGCAGCGACTGTCCGGCGAAGCCGCTGGCGCAGTACGCAGCCGAGAGCAACGCGTATGCGGGCATGAACGGGACATACCTGTGTCCGCCCGACTACGCCGAGTGCGCGGGCAAGGTGAACTCGTACGAGTACGCCGTCTACGACAGCAACCGGCGCACGTGGCTGAACCTGCCGTCGCTCGCGACGACCCAGACCGGTCTCGTCACGTTCACCGGAGGCACGCCGACCTTCTACCGGCGCAGCAACGTGTACGCGCGGGACCGGCTGACGCTGGCGCCGATCACCGCGGGACTGACGATGTATCCGCTCCTGCTGCAGGACGGGCGCGTCGTCAACTCGGAAAGCGAGCAGAGCGATGCGCAGAAGCTCCGAAGCATGAAGGGCTCGATCGGCGCCGATGGCACCTTCCTCTACCTCGCTCTCGTCGCGAACGCGAGCGTCACGGAGTCC
>DATEZK010000195.1:0-3771 GCA_035255665.1 Candidatus Limnocylindria bacterium | reverse complement strand
GCGGATCACGTTCACGAGAGCGCGCACGTCGTGCCGCGTCTTCGTCTCTTCCTCGGCGACCTCCTGCGGAAGGATCCGATCCGCCGCACGGGCGATCGCGTCGGCGGTGGCGCGGTCGCAGATGCCGGCGTCGGCCATCGCTTGCGCGAGCGCGCCCTCGACGCGTGCTTGATAGCGGATCACCGCGGCGGCGGAGAGGTACGGGTGCAGGGACTTGTACAGCGCGGCGTCGCCGCCGTAGAAGCGGCTGTCGATGGGCGAGATCGTGTCGAAGCGGTTCTGGATCATCGCAGGGGGGGAACCCCCTGCAACCCCCTCTTAATCGCAGGGGCGGAACCCCCTGCAACCCCCCTCGAATACGCGCTCATCCAGCTAACACTTTCGCGGCCATCCCCTCGCGCATCATGCGCAGACGGCCCGCGAGCTCGTCGTCGGCGGTCGCGAGGATCTCGGCCGCGAGGATGCCGGCGTTCGCGGCCCCGGCCTCGCCCACCGCCACGGTCGCAACAGGGATCCCGCGCGGCATCTGCACGGTAGAAAGGAGTGCATCGAGGCCGCCGGCGATCGCGTTCGGGGCGACCAGCGGGACGCCGATGACCGGGCTGGTCGTGAGCGCGGCGACCGCGCCCGCCAAGTGCGCCGCGCCACCGGCGCCACAGATGAACACCTTCACGCCGCGCTTGCTCGCCTCGCCGACCCACTCACGCAGGGCGTCCGGCGTGCGGTGCGCCGAGAGCACGCGGGTCTCGCACTCGACTCCGAGGCCGCGCAGCGTCTCGACCGCGACCTTCATGACGGCCTCATCCGACGTCGAGCCCATGAGGACGCTCACTGAACGCGTCATGCCACCGCCACCCCGTCCCGCGCGATGTCCGAACGATAGAACTTGCCGGTGAAGGTCACGCGCGCCGCGCCCTGATACGCGCGATCGCGCGCCTCAGCGACATTCGCTCCGCTGGCGACGATGTGCATGACGCGACCGCCCGTCGTGACGAATCCGCCCGAGGGCGTCGCGGCCGTCGCGCCGTGGAAGCCGTACACCCCATCGGGGAGCTTATCGAGGCCCTCGATCCGGTCGCCGGTGCGCGGCGCGCCCGGGTAGCCCTCGGCGCAGAGCACGACATCGACGTACGCGCGCTGGCTCCAGCGGATCGGGTTCGCCGCGACGAACTCCTTAAGACGCCCCTCGCCGAGCGCGACCATGAGCTTCGCGAAATCGCCGCCGATGCGGGGCAGCGTGACCTCGGCCTCGGGGTCGCCAAAGCGCGCGTTGTACTCCAGAACCTTGTAGCCGCTCTTGGTGCGGATGAGGCCGGCGAAGATCACACCGCGATACGGTGTGCCGCGCGCCGCGAGCGCGCGCGCGATGGGCGTGATCAGCTCGTCGGCGACGCGCTGCGCGTCGTCATCCGGCAACACCGTGGTCGGCGACGCCGCACCCCTGCCGCCGGTGTTCGGTCCGATGTCGCCGTCGCCAAGGCGCTTGTGATCGCGTGCCGGCGGCAGCGCCACGACGGTCTCGCCGTCGACCAGCGCCTGCAGCGATGCCTCTTCGCCCTCGAGGACCTCTTCGAACACGACGCGCCCGCCGCTGGTCGGCGGTGTGCCGAGCGCGGTGCGCGCTTCCTCGATGGTCTTGCACATCGTCACGCCCTTCCCCGCCGCGAGACCGTCCGCCTTCACGACCAGCGGCGCCGCCCACTTGTTGCGATCGAGCGCATTGCGCGCGTTCTCCGGCGTCGTGAACGTTTCCCAGCGGGGACCAGGGACGCCGGCCTCGGTCATGAGCTCTTTCGCGAACGTCTTGCTCCACTCGATCTTCGCGGCCTCCTTCGACGGCGCGACGACCGCGACGCTCGCGCGACGCACATGGTCCCCGATGCCCTCGGCCACGAGCTCGTCCGGGCCGACGATCGCGAGATCGATCGCCGAAGCCGCGAGATGCTGTTCCAGGCGAGCGATGTCGCGCGGCGGGAAGTCGAGCACGCGCGAGAAAAGGGCGACGCCGCCGTTCCCGGGAACGACGTCGATCGTCGCGACACTGTCGCAGCGCGCGAGACGCCACGCGATCGCGTACTCGCGTCCGCCGGCCCCGAGCACGAGACAGTTGAGACCCGGCGCCCCGAGCGCTCGCCCCGGGCTGCGCTGCTTGCGCTGCTCGGCGATGACCTGCTGCACCTTCTCGCCGCGCTTGAAGTAGTCGCGGATCCCCTTCATCGTCCTGTGCTCACCGCGAACGTGTAGTTCGCCCGCTCGAACACGACGTCGCCGTCCGGTCGAGCACTGCCGCTGGGGACGGCGACGATGCGCAGGCCCTGCAACGCACGGCCGCGGACTTCGTCGAGACGGCGGCGCAAGCGGTCCAACGCGTCGGGCGCACCGTAGGAAATGAGCAGCATCCGCGGCGATAGGACGCCGACCGTCCATTCGAAAAGCGCGAGGCCGCGGCCGTCCTTTGCGACGATGCCACTCGAATAGGCAACGTTCCCTTTGCGCGAGAGCGTGAAGGAGTCCTCTTCAATGATGTTCAGCAGCGAGAGATCGCTGTAGGAGACCGGATCCGCCAACTCGACTCTCGGCGTTTCGCGCAGCAGCGCGACAAGACCCTCGCGGTCCAATACCCGTGACGAAGTCACTCGCCACACACCGACCTCCTGCGTTGGGTCTGGAGCTCCGCCCGTACCACGCAGCCACATAAAGCCGCCAGCGAACACGGAAGTACTTTCGAGCCTGTCCCCGTTCTTGCGCAGTACGACCATGGCCTGCGCGTTGGGCCGGAGTAACAGTGGCGCCACAAGCACGCCGCCCTCTTCGAGTTGCTCGACCCAGTGCGGCGAGAGGTCCCAGGTCGCTGCGGTCAGCTCGATCCGCGCGTACGGCGCACCGTCGGACCACCCGGTCCAACCGTCCGCGGCCTCGACACGCAGAGCTTCGTAGCCGGCTGCGCGCAGATGTGCGCGTGCCCCGGCCGCGATCTCGGGATCGAGCTCCACGGTCACCACGTTGTCGGCGCCGACTAGCTCGGCGAGGACGGCGGCGTTGTAGCCGGTACCAGTACCGATCTCCAAGACGCGTTGGCCCTGTTCCAGCCGGAGCGCATCGAGCATGAGAGCCATGATCGCCACCTCACTCGATGAGCTGATCGGATTGCCCTTCGCGTCGTGCTTGGTCGGGATTGCAGACCCGCCGTAGACGCGGTCGACGTCGACATCGGGAAGGAAGAGATGGCGCGGTACCTTCCGGAACGCGCTGAGAGTCTCCTCGCGCGGGTGGACCTGCTCGGCGAGCTTGTCGACCATGCGGCCGATCATTCCGTCCGCTGACGACGGAGCCGCGACGGTCATTCCCACTCGATCGTCGCCGGTGGCTTCGAGGAGATGTCGTACACGACTCGGTTCACCGCCGCGATCTCGTTGACGATGCGCGCCGACGCGCGCGCGAGCACGTCGTACGGCAGGCGCGCCCAGTCGGCGGTCATGAAGTCCTCGGTCGTCACGGCACGCAGCGCCACGAGCGCTCCGTACGTGCGGAAATCCCCCATGACACCGACGCTTCGCACAGGAGTAAGAACGGCGAAAGCCTGGGCGACGGTGCGGTACAGGTCCGCCGCGCGCAACTCCTCGAGGAAGATCGCGTCCGCCTGACGCAGGGTATCGAGGGCGTCCCTGTTCACCGCTCCGATAACGCGTACAGCGAGGCCAGGACCGGGGAAGGGATGACGCCAGAGGATGTCCTCGGGGATGCCGAGCTCGGCGCCAACGCGCCGGACCT
>DATEZK010000194.1:0-7957 GCA_035255665.1 Candidatus Limnocylindria bacterium | reverse complement strand
AGAGCGGGCTGCCCAGCACGCGACGGCTCGAGCTGGTCTCGGCGAAGCCGCTCCGCATGGGCGCGGTCGCCATGCACTACCGGCGCGCGCGCTGACTCAGAGCAGCCCAGTCGCGATAGAAACAGAGGGCTGCGTCGTAGTCCTCCGCCACGACGAGACGCATCTGGAGCACGGTGCGACTCGTCCCGGTGTTCGAGATCACCGGCCGACATTGGCGGCTGCGGCGCGCGACGGAAGGCGCGCGTCCCTCAGCCGCCAGCGACGGCGCGAGCCGCCTTAGCGGCGCGGATTCCTCTAGCGTGCGCACGTGGCAACAGCCGCTCCCGTGCTCGAGATCGGCGTTGTGCTGCTCGCGGCTGCACTCGCGGGCGCGATCAGCCGACGGCTCGGCCTCCCTGCGGTGCTTGGCTATCTCGTCGTCGGTCTCTTGGTCGGACCGTTCACGCCCGGATACGTCGCCGATCGAGATCAGATCCAGATCCTCGCCGACGTCGGCGTCGTCCTGCTCTTGTTCGAGGTCGGCATCGAGCTCGATCTCCGCGCGCTGCGCCGTGAGCCGCGCGGGATCCTTCTCGCTGTCCCGCTGCAGGTCGCGATCGGCACCCTCGCAGGCGCCGTCGCGTTCGCATGGATGGGCACGGGTGTGTTGGGCGCGGTGACGCTCGGCCTCGCGATCGCGCTCTCCAGCTCCGTCGTCGTCGTCAACATCACGCGGAGCCGCAGACGCACGACCGACGCAGTGACGGACCGCGCGCTCGTCGTCTGGGCGATCCTGCAG
Organism: Candidatus Limnocylindria bacterium; assembly: GCA_035255665.1. Classification (GTDB taxonomy): domain Bacteria; phylum Chloroflexota; class Limnocylindria; order P2-11E; family P2-11E; genus CF-39. Next base: position 7,179 of record DATEZK010000194.1, on the reverse strand, counting down.
GACGCGGTAACGCTGGTCGCGGCCACGATCCTCGCGGTGCTGCTCGCGCCAAGCGGCGACCCCCCGGTCCTCGCGTTCGCAAAAGCCATCGCATTCATTGGATTCGCGGCCGCCGCGCAGCTCTTCGTCCTGCCGTGGCTACTCGCCCGCGTGCGCGAGCAACCCGACATCTTCCTCATCATCGCTGTCTCCGTCGCGCTCACGACCGCCGGCGTTGGCGCGGTGGTGTTCGGCGTACCCGCGGCGCTGGCCGCGTTCGTCGCCGGCCTCCTCCTGTCGATCCGCCCCGAAGCCCAGGAAGCGCGCCGGGAGGTGCTTCCGTTCCGCGACCTCTTCGCGGTGATGTTCTTCGTCGCGATCGGCACGCTCGTCGAGCCCGCGACCGTGCTCACCGAGCTGAACGTGCTCGGCCTTGTCCTCCTCCTGGTCGGGCTGAAGATCGTGAGTGTCGCCGGACTGGCCGCGCTCTTCTCAGTCCCCGCGCGTCGCGCGCAGCTCGGCGTCGGCCTTGGACAGATCGGCGAGTTCAGCTTCGTGGTCATGGGTCTCGGCGTGGCCGCGGGCGTCGTGTCGCCGGGTCAGTTCAGCGCCGTGCTCGCCGCCGCGGCGATCACCATCGCCGCGTCGGCGGTCGGCGCGCGTCTGTTCCCGAAAGAAACTGCTAGCTGATCAGGCCCCGAGGAATCCGATGATCATTCCCTGCACGACGAGGGCGAGCACCGAGTAGCCCGCGACGATCGCGAAGAGGCGCGGGTGTCGTCCCGCGAAGAGCACCTCGGCGAACATCGCGGCAGCGACGAGCCCCATCCCGACGTAGAGGCCGACGATCGCACCGGCTGCCCCGCTGTTCGCACCCGTCTGGCCGATCAGCCAGGCCATGGTGATCGCCTGAACGACCGCAGCGACCGCAGTCAGCGCATAGAGCGGACCCGGCCCGGCCGGAAAGCCTTCACCCATGACGTGTCCGGAGAGCCTCATCCAGCTTCTGCCGAACGCCCAAGTCCCGTACCAGAGAAACCCGATGACCATGTTCGCGAGCGCGGCAATGATGATGGCGAGCCAGTTCACCTTTCCCTCCTAGGCGCGACTAGCTCCCCTGGACGGGAAGGCTAAAGCAAGGGCACAAGCATCGGGACCTCTCGGGCGTACTTCTCGTACTCGGCGCCAAATGTCTCGCGGAGCAGGGTCTCCTCGGCGCTGGCGCGAACGTAGAAGGCGGGATACGAGAGGAGGAGCGTCCCCGCGATGAACAGCACGTTGCCGGTAGCGAGGCAGAGGCCGGCGAAGTGCAGCGCCAGCCCGGTGTAGACGGGGTGCCGCACCAGCGCATAAGGGCCGGCGCGGATGAGCTCGTGATCCTCGTGCACCTCGAGCACGAGGTCGTAGTGGCGACCGAGCGTCACGATGGCCCAGAGGGAGAACGCCACTCCGAGGACGCTGAGCGCGAGACCGACCCACGCGACTGCCTCGGGCACCGCCAGCTCGGGACCCGGCCGGAGCGCGATGACCGCGTACGGCACCCAGAAGAAGTACGGGGCCAGCGCAGCGAGGCCGCCGGCGGTGCGGATAGTCGCACCGCGTCGCGAAACTGCCCACCGCTGCGCGATCTGCGCCGACACGATGAAGACGAGCCCGCCGACGATCGCGGCGGCGGCTATGAGATCGCGCGTCGGAGACGCTCCGCGGAGAGGGCGTTAGAGCCGTCCTCGTCGTGACGGAAGTACGCGTAGACGTCCTTGCCCGAATCGAGGATCGCGCGCAGCCGAACCGCCCACGCGTCGACCGCGTCATCCGTGTAGCCGTTCCGTTCGCGCAAACGCGCGTACGCGAAGTCCGCGGTCTCGCCGAGGGTCTCGACCGGTGAGGGCGCCTTCTCTCCCTCCGCGTGTACGAGCGGGACGTTCGCCGTGCGCAAGAGGTCGTAGACCTCCGGCACATACCAGGACGGATCGCGCACCTCGAGAACACTGCGCACGTCGCGCGGCAGCGCGGCGAGGAACATCGCAAGCCGGTCGTCGTCGCGCTTCACCCACGGTGGCGTCTGGAAGAGGATCGGCCCGAGGCGTGTGCCGAGCAGGCGGGCACGCTCGAAGAAGATCGGCAGCGTCTCCGCGGGCTCCCGCAGCTGCTTGCGGTGCGTGATCTGCTGCGACGCCTTGAGTCCAAAGACGAAGTCGTCGGGCGTCGCCCCCGTCCACTCCGCGACGTTCTTCTCCGTCGGGAGGTGATTGAAGGTGTAGTTGATCTCGATCGTCGCGAGACGCGTCGCGTAGTAGCTGAGGAATGCGGCGCTCTTGGTGCCCTCCGGATAGAACTTCGGTCGCCACGACGTGTAGGACCACCCTGAGGTGCCGACGAACGCGCGGCCGCTCACGCGGACTTAGTCCTCGACGCCCTTTACGGCGTGCTTTCCAAGGACGGCGTACGCGATACCGGCGACGAGCGAGTTCGTCCGCTTCAGATTCGCAAGCAGATCGAGGTGGATGCTCGACGTGTCGATCGATTCGCGGAGTCCCTCGTGCAGGCGCTGGATGTGCGTCTGGCGGAGGCGCCGCTCGAGGACATTGACGACGCTCTTGTGACGGATGACCTTCTCGGCGATCGAGGGGTCGTTCGAGGCGAGCGCGGACATCGCGAGCTCGAGGTTCTCCACGACCTTGGCGTGCAGCTCGCGGACCTCGGACCAGCCCTGCTGGCTGAACACGTGGTGCCCCGCGATCTTCTTCGCGGCGAGCTCCATCAGGTTCTTCTCGATGACATCGCCGATCTCCTCGAGATTGGCGATCACGAAGATGAGAGCCGTCTCGCGCTCGGCCTGCTCCTCCGTGAGCGCCTGTTGGCCGAGCCCGATGAGGAATTGCTTGATGTCCTCCTCGAGCTGGTCGATGACGTCGTCGCGCGCGATCACATGGCGCATGAGACGGTCGTCGTCGCGCTCGAGCACCACGAGCGAGTCCCGCAGCGACTGCAGCACGATGTCGCCCATGCGCAGCGTCTCGCGGAGCGCCTGCCCGAGGGCCACAGCTGGCGTGTCGATCGTCTGCCGGTTGAGATAGATCGCGCCGGTCGACGTCGTCGTTCGGTCCGGTACGAGCCGCGTGAACAGGTCCGCCGCGATGTGGGTGAACGGCAGGAAGATGGCGGCGAGGATCACGTTGAAGAGCGTGTGGGCATTCGCGATCTGCCGCGGAACGTCGGGCGCGGTGCGCGCGACGAGATCGGCGAAGACGCCGGCGAACGGGATGAAGAGCATCACGCCGACCACCTTGAACGCGGCGTGAGCAGCCGCGACGCGCAGCGCATCGGCGTTCTGGCCGATCGCGGCGAAGAGCGCCGTGGCCGCCGTGCCGATGTTCGCGCCGAAGATGATCGGGATCGCGCCCGAGAGCGGCATGAGCCCGCTCGCGGCAAGGGACAGTGCGAGCCCGATGACCGCGGCGCTCGACCGCACCAGCGCGGTGAACACGGCGGCGACAAGCAGCAGGATGAGTGGCTGTCCGGTCAGTGCCTCGAGCACTTCGCGGAAGAGAGGGCTGGTCGCGAGCGGCACCGTCCCGTCGGAGACGAGCTTCATGCCGAGGAACAGGAAGCCGAAGCCGAGCACGGCCTGGCCGATGTATCGGAGCGTGCCGCGGCCAACGGTCCACGCTAGCCAGCCCACGAACACGACGAGCGGCGAGACGGCGAGCAGGTCGAACGCAAGGAGCTGGACGGTCACCGTCGTCCCGACGTCCGCGCCCAGGATCACCCCGATCGTCTGGCGCAGTGAGAGCAGGCCCGCCGACGCAAAGCCGACAAGCATCACGGTCGTGGCGCTCGAAGACTGAAGGATCGCCGTCACGCCGGCACCGACCGCGAGCGCCTTGAAGCGGTTTCCGGTGAGCGTCGAGAGGACGTGGCGCAGCCTCGTTCCCGCCGCGCGCTGCAGGCCCTCGCCGACAAGCCGCACTCCATAGAGGAGCAGCGCGGTGCCACCCAGAAGCGAGAAGAGAACGAGCTCGGCCGCTGTCACCGGGGCAGTATCGCCCGGTATTCGCGACTCAGCGTGCGACGGTGAGCGTTGCCCTCCCCGATGTACCCAGCGCGAACACGAAGACCGCCGCCTCGCCCTCGTTCGGCGGCGCAGCGAAACCGAAGCGCGCGTTGCCGAAGCCGTCGGTCGAGAAGGTTCCGATCGTGATGAGGCCGACCGAGAGCGTCACCCGCGTGTTGCTCTTCCCGATGCCGTTCTCGGTGACGCGGATGTTCGCGACGACGATCTCGCCCGGACGTACCCGTGATCGATCGAGGACCACGGTCACCACAGCGGTGGCGCTGGTGGGCGCGCGCAGCGTCACGTTGGACTTGACGGTCGTCTCGTTCCCCGCACGGTCCTGCGCGACCACGGTGATCGCGACTGGGCCGACCGGCGGCGTGAACGTTTCGTTGAACGAGCCGTCCGGTCCGGGCACGATGAAGCGTCCGTTCACAGTCACGATCGCGCCGATCTCGGTCTTCCCCTGCACGAGCACGTTCGGCCCCTCGACGGTGGCGCCGGTCGCGGGTGCGAGCAGCTCGAGGGTCGGCGGCTGGCGATCGAGGATGACCGTATACGCAGACCGCGCGACCGCCTCCTTTCCTGAGAGGAGCGTCAGGCCGATCTCGTTCGCTCCGTCACGGAGGGTGAGCGTCGCAGCGAACGTTCCGGTGTCATCGAGCTCCGCGTTAGCGATGACCGCGGCGTTGAGCACGATCTCGACGCTTCGTCCCGGAGCGAGCGCGAACGACGGCACGCGGCCGGACAGCTGCAGCTCGGCGTCCCGAGTGAAGTCCGGAAGACCATTCACGACCGGCTCGGCGCCGACGACGTTCCCGGCTCCACTGGGGAGCTCGATCTGGGCCGTGCCGAGCTGGCCGCCGATCGACTCGCTGACGCTCGTTGTGATCTGGCGGATGCCGTCGGCGACGCTCGCGCCGACCAGCGGGCCGGTCACGATCAGGAATGCGCCCGCGACCGCGAGGATCGCGGCGTCGAGAAACAGCGTGCGCCGCCGAAGCCGTGGAGCGATGCCCACCGAGCGCGCGGTATTGCGGTAGGTGTCGCGTGGGACGCGGGTACGACGCACCTGGACCGTAGCTCCTGCCTTCACCGTTCCTCCAGCCAAGATAGCGAAAGGGCGCCGGCCCGATGGCCGCCGCCCTCCGCTGGTGGGTGGGATGAGGGGCTTACAGTTAAGGCGGGCACCGCCAAGGTGCCTAACGCGGCCCTGCCGCGTCCGTTTCGTCCTCCCCGCAGTGTTTAGTCGCGACTGACCCTGAGGGCGCGACTGTACTCCGCCCTGCGTGCGCAAGCAAGGGGGCGTGGCAGTCGAGCGAGCGGCGAGCAGCCGACCGACACCGTTATGCGACACTCGGAACATGCCCGACGAAAGCCGCGCGAAGGTCGCCACACGCGGTCTCGAAGGCGTCGTAGCCACGACGACCGCGATCTGCAAGGTCGAGGACAACAGCCTCGTCTACCGCGGCTACTCCATCGACGAGCTCGCCACGAAGGCCGAGTACGAGGAAGTCGCTTACCTGTTGCTGAACGGCGACCTCCCCACGAAGGAACAGCTTCGAGACTTCAAAGCGGAGCTGGTGAAGCACCGCACGCTTTCACCGTTCCTGCGGAACATCCTGCAGGAGATGTCGGAGAGCGGAACGGCGATGGACGTGCTGCGCACGGTCGCGTCTTCGTCGGCGGTCGAGGATCCGGCCGAAGGCGACAACTCGCAGGAGGCTGAGTACCGCAAAGCGATCCGCCTCACGGCAAAGCTGCCGACGATCCTCGCCACGTACATGCGACGCCGGCGTGGCGAGCAACCGATCCCACCGGACCCGTCTCTGGGTCACGCGGCGAACTTCGCGCACATGGCAGGCATCGACGGACATCCTCGCGCGGCGGAGGTCCTCAACACCTGCTTCATCCTGCAGGCCGAGCATGGCCTCAACGCCTCCACGTTCACGGCACGCGTTGTCGCTGGCACGAACGCGGACATGCACGCGGCCGTGACCGCAGCGTTCGGCGCGCTCAAAGGTCCGCTTCACGGCGGAGCGACGGACGGGACGATGAAGATGCTCGACGAGATCGGATCGCCCGACCATGTCGAGACGTTCGTCGATAAGGCGCTCGAGCAGAAATACAAGTTCCCGGGATTCGGTCACCGCGTGTACGTCACCGAGGACCCGCGCGGAAAGCACCTTCGGCGCTTCGCGATGGAGCTCTCCAAGACGTGGAAGGGAAAGCCCTACTTCGAGATCCAGGAGCGCCTCGCCAAAGCGATCGCGGAACGCCGCCCGAAGATGTCAGCGAGCGCGGCCGCGAAGGTGAACGTGGTGAACGTCGACTACTACGCGGCCACGACGTACACGTTCCTCGGCATCCCCGCCGACCTCGGCACCTCGATCTTCGCCCTCGGACGCATCGCCGGGTGGAGCGCGCACATCATGGAGCAGCACGGAGACAATCGACTCATCCGGCCCGAGTCCGAGTACACCGGGCCGTCAGGAAAGCGCTACATCCCCATCGCGGAGCGCTAGCCGGCTCTTCGACGCGGCGGTGAGCGCGCGCAGGAGGCCGTCCCAGGTGAGCGGACCGTGGATCACCTGGCGCACGATGTGATCGCTGTCGAGGATGAATGTCTGCGGGAGAAGGCCGGGTGAGATGTCCTGGAGGACCGTTCGGCTCCCGACCAGTGGACGCACGCGCCGGTAGTCCTTCGCCACTTCGAGTGCCGACGCCTCGCTCTCGTCCACGCCGACCGCGATGATCTCGAACCGCCGCCCGATCGCGAGATCGGAGATCAACCCGAGCTGTTGGGTGCATGTCACGCACGACTTGGTCCAGGTCGCGACCACGATGAGGCTGCCGGCGAAGTAATCCAGCGACCGCGGCGCGCCATCGGTCATCCGCCAGGTGAGCACCATCTTCTTGCCGACGGCGGCGTTCCGCGCGGCGCTCACAGTGCCCGCGATCGCGTTCGGCGCGTCCGACGCGACGACCGCGCGCGCCGGCGCGGCTCGCGCCGCGACGCCGTCGAGAACGTACGGCGCGCCGTCGTCGTCGAAGACGAGGAACCGACCGCGCGACAGCGCGTAACCGGCTGCCTGCAGGATCTGGCCGACCTCGGCCTCGTGCCACTTGTCGTCGCTGTCGATGTC
>DATEZK010000193.1:0-2134 GCA_035255665.1 Candidatus Limnocylindria bacterium | reverse complement strand
GGATCGCACCGGCAAGCTGCTCGGTCTGGTCGTGATCGCGATCGCGGTCATCATGATCGTCACCATCGTGGTCGTCGAAGATGTGCGGGGCGTCAGCGCACTCTTCGATGTCCTCATCCTGGGCGTCGCGCTGGCCGTTGCAGCGGTTCCCGAAGGTCTTCCCGCCGTGGTGACCGCCGTGCTCTCGATCGGTGTGCAGCGCATGGCGAGGCGCAACGCAATCGTCAGGCACCTGGCCGCGGTGGAGACTCTCGGCTCGGCCACCGTCATCGCGTCGGACAAGACCGGCACGCTGACGAAGAACGAGATGACGGTGCGCGTGGTCGTGACCGCGAGCGGGCGCGCGACCTTCGACGGCTCGGGCTATGTGCCGCAGGGTCCCGTTCAGGCCGACGGAGGGCGACCGATCGACGGATCGCTGCGCGTCGAGCTCGAGCGCGCGCTCGCGGCCGCCGACCGCGCGAACAACGCCTCGATCCAGCAGACCGACGGCCGATGGACGGTGCAGGGCGATCCCACCGAGGGCGCGCTGCTGGTCGCCGCGCGGAAGGCCGGGCTGAGCTCGGAAGCGCTCAACGAGCGACTCCCACGCGTCGCAGAGGTGCCCTTCTCCTCCGAGCGCAAGTTGATGAGCACGATGCATCGAGATGCCCGGCAGGAAGATCGCGGAGTCGTCTTCACGAAGGGCGCCCCGGACGTCCTGCTGACGCGGTGCACCCGGGAACTGGTTGGGGAGGAGCAGCGACCGCTCACCCCCGAGCGGCGCGCAGCCATACTCGAGACGAACGACATGCTCGCGGCCCAGGCGCTGCGCACGCTCGGCGTCGCCGAACGATGGCTGACGCGCCAGGCGCTGGCGGAGGATTCGGCTCATCCTGACGAGCGCGTCGAACAGGACCTCGTGTTCGCCGGCCTGATCGGCATCATCGATCCGCCTCGTGTCGAGGCGAAAGACGCGGTCGTGCGCGCGAAACACGCCGGCATTCGTCCGATCATGATTACGGGCGACCATCCACGCACGGCAAGCGTCATTGCCCGAGAGCTCGGGATCAGCGTCGACGGTCGCGTGACAACGGGAGCAGAGCTGGAGAAGCTGTCGCCCGACGCGCTCGCGCGCACGGCTGCGGACGTGTCCGTCTACGCCCGGGTGAGCCCCGAACACAAACTGCGGATCGTCGATGCGCTGAAGCGCTCGGGCGCCGTCGTGGCCATGACGGGAGACGGCGTGAATGATGCGCCGGCGTTGAAGAAAGCTGACATCGGCGTGGCGATGGGCATCACGGGTACGGACGTCTCGAAGGAGGCGGCCGACATGGTGCTGTCCGACGACAACTTCGCATCGATCGTCGCGGCGGTGGAGGAAGGGCGCGCGATTTTCGCGAACATCCGCAAGTTCCTGCGCTACCTCCTGTCGTCGAACGTCGGCGAGGTCATGACGATGTTCTTCGGCGTGGTGCTCGCGAGACAGATTGGTCTGGAGACCGGTAGCGGAGCAGTCGTCCTCCCGCTGCTGGCCACGCAGATCCTCTGGATCAACCTGGTGACCGACGGTCCGCCGGCCCTCGCGCTCGGTGTGGACCCGGCAGATGACGGTCTCATGGATCGTCCGCCGCGACCGGTCGGAGAACGTGTCATTACACCAGCGATGTGGCGCGGGATCATCTTGGTCGGCGTGATCATGGCCGCGGGCACGCTGTTCGTGCTCGACGCCTCTCTTCCCGGCGGCTTCGTCCACGGCAGCGGTAGTTTGCAGTACGCACAGACCATGGCGTTCACGACGTTGATGCTGTTCCAGATCTTCAATGTTTTCAACGCCCGATCTGACGATCGAAGCGCCTTTGCCCACCTCTTTACGAATCGGTGGCTCTGGGCCGCGGTGGCCGGGTCGGTAATGCTCCAGGTCATGGTCGTCTACGTTCCATTCTTGCAAATCGCATTCGGCACGACGCCGTTGAGCGGGGCGGACTGGCTGATCTGTCTCGCCGTCGCGAGCTCCGTGTTGTGGCTGCGGGAAGCGAGCAAGGCGATGCGGAATGTGGCGCGATCGGCGGTCGTTCATGGTCGCAGGGCTCGGATGTGAAGCGAAGACCTGTGGGTTAGGAGGGGAGGGTGTGGTGAGGGGTCACGCCCGGTG
>DATEZK010000192.1:0-16639 GCA_035255665.1 Candidatus Limnocylindria bacterium | reverse complement strand
TGGAGCCTCGCGCTGGCGGGCGGCTCCTTCGCGGCGGCCGTTCCGACGCTGCTCCGGATGGGCTTCGGCGTCGGCGAACTCGAGAGTTACCGGCTTCCCTACCTCGTGATGGCGGCGCTCACCGTCGCCGCCGCGGCGCTGCTCGTGCCGCTTCGTGAGGATGTGAGTGTTCGCGCGGCACGAGTCGCATCGGGCTGGCTACCACGCCGGTCGCGGCCAGCGATCGCGACCTACGCACTCGGGATCGGCTTCCTCGGTTTCGGGCTGGGCATCGCGGTCCAGCTGCTTCCGCTCTGGTTCGGCCTGCGCTTCGGCGTCAACGAAGCCGACCTCGGCCCGTGGTACGCGGCGACGCAGTTGATCTCGCTCGGGACGGTCTTCGTGATCCCGTTCCTGGAGCGGCGCCTCGGCGGACCGCGCACGGTCTTGTTCGCGCTCTTCGCGAGCGGCACGTGTCTCGCGCTCATCGTCCTCGCGCCGGTGTTCAGCGTCGCGGCGTCGCTGTTCGTGCTGCGCGGCTTCTTCACGAACCTCTCATGGCCCTTCCAGCAATCGTTACTGATGACAGCGACCGTTCCTGAAGAGCGCGCAACGGCGGTAGGAGCTGGGTTCGCGGTTTGGGGCTTTACGAACGCGCTTGGACCACTCGCCTCGGGTGCGCTTCTCGGCGCAGGCGTCTTCGCGCTCCCCCTCCTGCTTGGCTCGCTCATGTATTTCGGCGGCGGACTCGCTTTCGGGATCGGCTTCGGTCGACTGCTGGCGCGGAGTGCGCGCCAGGAAGTCGCCGCGGTGGGCAGCTTCGGCGGCGATGGCTCTGCCTGAGAACGAGACGCGGCTCGATGAGGCCGCGCTCGCACGACTCCTCGGCGCTGGAACGTGGCGGCGTGAAGGCAACGCCATCACGAGGACCTTCACGTTCAGAGGATTCAAGGGCGCCATGGCATTCGCGAACCGCGTCGCCGAAGCTGCGAACGCCGTCAACCACCATCCGGACATACACATCGAGAGCTACCGCAACGTCCGCATCGTCCTCACCACGCACGCGACCGGTGGGATCAGCGACGCCGATATCGAGCTCGCGCGCACGATCGATGGGTTTGCATGAGGACGCCGTGGGAAGTGGCCGTGTTCGTCTATCGCGGAGACCAACTACTCATCATGCGGCGCGTGGGCGAAGGGTATTGGCACGTCGTCGCCGGCGTCGTCGAGCATGGCGAGGGTTACGCCCCGGCGGCGGCGCGTGAGCTGCGTGAAGAATCAGGTTTGGACATCGGTGACCGGCTGATCGACCTCGCGCGACCGCAGACATACGCGCTCACGAACGAGTTTCGGGAGCGCTACGGCTTTCCCGCCGATCAGGAGTCCGTGACCACGTACAACTTCGCGGCCGAGGCACCGCGGGATTGGGAGCCGGTGCTCAACGAAGAGCACGACGCGTATCGCTGGTGCAGCGTTGAGGAAGCCGTTTCGATGCTCTATTGGCCGTCAGCCAAAGACATCGCGCGCGTGCTCATTCCGCCTCGCTGACCTCGCGCCGCGTCACTTCATCGATCGTGTCGTAATCGAATCCGCGTGCCGCGAGGTAGGTGTGGATCTTGCGTCGCTTCTCCGCGTCGGGCATGTCCGCCCAGCGCGTGAGCGGCCGCGACAGCGCGCGCCGCGCCTGCTCCACGTCGGCATCTGGCGCGCGTTCGCCCAATACCAGGTCGACGACATCGCGGCCGACGCCCTTCTGCGCGAGCTCGGTGCGCAGCGCACGATGGCCGCGCGGCTTGAAGCGCTCGCGCTGTTCGAGCCACCAGCGCGCGAACGCCTCGTCGTCGACGTAGCGCTGAGCGCGGAGCCGGTCGATCGCGTGATCGATCGTTTCGACGTCGAACTTCTTGGACCGCAGGTGCCGGTGGATCTCGGCGACGGTGTGCGGACGCCCGGCGAGGTACCGCACCGCCAACTCGTAGGCGTCGCCGGCGGGTGAGTCGGCCGGCTTAACCTTCCTCGCCATCCGGGCTCGCGGCGACCGCCGCCGCGCCGGACCGCTCGCGCACCTTCGCTTCGATCTCGTTCGCGACGTCGGCGTGCTCGCGCAGGAACTGCTTTGCCGCCTCGCGACCCTGTCCGATGCGCGCCTTGCCGTAGTTGATCCAGGCGCCGGACTTGTCGAGCACGCCGGTGGTCACGCCCATGTCGAGCAAGCCACCCTCGCGCGAGATGCCCTCGGCCGCGAGGATCTCGAGCTCGGCGATGCGGAACGGCGGCGACACCTTGTTCTTCACGACCTTCACGCGAACGCGACGGCCGATGATGTCGGTGCCGTTCTTGATCGGTTCGATCGGACGGATGTCGAGGCGGATCGACGCGTAGAACTTGAGCGCCTTGCCGCCGGAGGTCGTCTCGGGGTTCCCGAAGACCACGCCGACCTTCTCGCGCAGCTGGTTGATGAACATGACCGTCGTCTTCGTCTTCGAGATCGAGCCGGTGAGCTTGCGGAGCGCCTGGCTCATGAGGCGTGCCTGGAGGCCCATGTGCGCGTCCCCCATCTCGCCCTCGATCTCCGCGCGCGGCACGAGAGCCGCGACCGAGTCGACGACGACGAGATCGACCGCGCCCGAGCGCACCAGCGTGTCGGTGATCTCGAGAGCCTGCTCGCCGTTGTCGGGCTGCGAGATGAGCAGCTCGTCGATGTTCACGCCACAGATGCGCGCCCACTGCGAGTCGAGCGCGTGCTCGGCGTCGATGAACGCGGCCGTTCCACCGTTGCGCTGCACCGCAGCGACGGCGTGCAGGGTCAAGGTGGTCTTGCCCGAGGCCTCCGGGCCATAGATCTCCACGACGCGGCCACGCGGGTAGCCGCCGATCCCGAGAGCGAGATCGAGCGCGAGAGACCCGCTCGGGATGGCGTCGACCTTGTCCTCGGGATTCGCCCCGAGCTTCATGATCGAACCCTTACCGAACTGCTTCTCGATCTGCAGGATCGCCTGATCGATCGCTCTCGTCTTCTCTGTCACTGCCATCTATTCCGTCCTCACACCTTAGCTTCCGTAACGAAAAACGGCGCCGGCTTGCTGCACACCGGCGCCGTGTCAGGTCGCGCTAGAGACCGCTACCAGTCCTTTTCCTTGCGCTTACGAGGCACGAGCTCGATCGTCATCGGCTGGACTGGCGCGGCCACGGTCTTTCGCTTCAGCTCGTTCTCGAGCTGCTTTTTGGACTTCTTCTTGGCGTTCTTGTCTTTGGCCTCGCCTCGACCAGTCGGCATTCTCGTCCCTCCCGTCCGGGTGGAAGCATTCCGGACACGAACGAGCATAGCGCGTATCGCTCGTATGCTCTCGCCCGTGCCAGCCCGAAAGCGCACATCTGCGCGCGTCACGACCCGCACGGGCGACGGCGGTGACACATCGTTGTTCGGCAAGGGACGCGTGCGCAAGACGGACCCACGCATCGCGGCTCTCGGGGATCTCGATGAGGCGCAGAGCGTCATCGGCGTCGCTCGCGCGATGGTGACTAAATCAACAGTCGGCCGGCAGCTCCTGGAGCTTCAACAAGGCCTGTATGTCGCGATGTCCGAGGTAGCGACTCCGCCTGACGACCTCGCGCGCCTCACGACCCGACTCGACGCCGCGGCCGTGACGAAGCTGGACGCCGCGCTGGAGGCACTGAAGAAGCGCACGCCGATCGAGGGCCGCTTCGTCATTCCGGGCGAAGACCGCGTTTCGGCCGCCCTGGACCACGCGCGCACGGTCACTCGACGCGCCGAGCGCAGCGTCGTCGCGTGCGTCGACGCGGGCAGCGTCTCCGGTGAAGTGCTGCTCCCGTGGCTCAACCGAGTCTCGGACCTGCTCTTCGTGCTCGCCCGCTCGCTCGAACGGAGCCGCCCCGCCAAGCGCTGACGAAACGCCGGCTCTCTAGCTCAGCGTCCCCTCTGGCGGCTTCGACCCTGCGACCACTTCGCTGTGGAACGGACCGCGCGCGGTCCGTTGCGCGAGTGTCAGATCCGCGAGCTGCCGCTGCGTGGCGCGCTGGGCATCGTCGACGTCCGCGAGCAGCACGAGTCCATCGGCGAATCCCCACAGGACGAGGGCGAAGATGAGCGCGAAGACCAGACCAACGACGCCGCCGGCCAACGTGGCGCCCGGGAAGAGCTCGATCGCGCCCGCGGGCACCTGATATTGACTGGCGCCGTACACACCAGCCGCGCCGCCGAGCAGGAAGAGGATCGCCGCGATGCGCATCGCGCCGGCCGCGAACTTGACGGCGAAGTGACTTCGGGGCTTCGGCTTGGGTGCTAGCGCAGCCAGGGCGGTGGCTCCCAGTGGTCGGGCAGCACAGTGACCTTCACCGGCATCTCGGCGGCCTGCTCGGACACCGATTGGATCTGACCGATCAGCATCGGGCCGTACGGACAGAAAGGCGTGGTGAGCACCATCTTCACCTCGGCCTCATCGGCCGTGAAGACGACCTCGCGGATCAGGTCGAGGTCGATGACGGAAAGCCCGATCTCGGGATCGAGCACGGCCTGAAGCGCGTTCAGGATCTTCTCCTGCTTCTCGGCCTCTGCGACGATCGGCGAGGGCGTCTTCTCGGCGGCCTTCGCCTCAGTGCCATCAGCGGTCATGACGATCCTTTCCGGCCCGCTCAGCGCCGAGCGAGCCACGCGAACAACGAGAGCGCCGCCGTCAGCACGAGGCTGACGACGATAGACGTCGCGATGGGCGCGTACACCGTCCACCGGTCGCCGCTGAAGGTGAGATCGCCCGGCAGGCGTCCGATGAAGGGCACCTTATCGGCGAAGATCAGCGCGAGACCGAGGGCCAGGATGACGATCCCCGCGATGACGAGACCACGCCCAATCACGTCCATATCTGCATCGATTGTCTCATGGTCGCCTACCGTTCCGACGCTCAGCGAAGGGTCACGAGCAGCACCCGATCGTCATCATCCCGCGGTCGGCCACGTCCGTCGCGGTTGCTCGTCAGCAGGAGGAATTCGCCGGTCGAGATCTCGTGGATGTCGCGGAGTCGCCCGTACTGGTTGACCAGCAGCCGCTCCTCGAACGCGACACCGCGCCCATCCGGCGTAAGGACGATGCGCTGCAGGTATTGGGCGCGGAGGTTGGCGAAGAGAAGCGAGCCGCGCAGCGGGCCAGGGCGCGTCGCGAACGCCGCACCGGATGGCGCCCACGTGTCAACGGCTCCGCTCGACACGATCGGATCGCGGAAGCGCTGGTCGCCGGGCTTGCCGGTGACGATCGGCCAGCCATAGTTCGCGCCGGCCTCGATGCGATTCACCTCGTCCTGACAGCACGCGGGAAAGAACCCGCTCGGTCCGTGCTCGGTCTGGTACAGCACCCGCGTGTCCGGGTGGAACGCGAGGCCCTGCCCGTTGCGGTGGCCGAGCGAGTACACCAGCGATCCCGCGAACGGGTTGTCCGCTGGCACCGTGCCGTCCTTCTCAAGCCGGAGGATCTTGCCGCCGAGCGAGCCGCGATCCTGCGCGCGGTTCTGCTGCTCGCCATCGCCGGTCGCGACGTACAGCTTGCCGTCCGGTCCGAACGCGATGCGACCACCATCGTGATTCGCCGAGCCCGGGATGTTGTCGACGAGGATCGTCTCGTCGGTCCCGGTCCCGTTGTTGTCGCGCATGCGCACGAGGCGGTTCAGCGTCGCGCCACCCGGTCCCGCGTACGAGTAATAGAGGTAGACGAAGCCATTGCGCGCGAAATCCGGATCGAGCGCGATCCCAAGCAGGCCGCGTTCCGCGTCGGGATTCGCGCGCGCAGGAACGTTTGCCCAGGGCTGTGGCTGCAGTCCCCCGCCACCGAGTCGGACGATGCGGACGCGGCCGGGCCGCTCGGTGACGAAGAGCCGCCCGTCGGGCGCTTGTGCGACAGCCCACGGCACCTCGAGGCCCGAAGCGATGAGCTGAACGTTCTCCACGACCGCGGGGCCAATGCGCGGCGACGGCGTCGGCGTCGGCGTGGGCGTGGCGGTCGCGGTCTGCGCGCTGGGACGCGCGGTCTGGGACCCGGTGGTCGCTGGACTGCCGCTCGGCGTGGTCACCGGCGAGGCACACGCGACGATCGTCGCGAGCGCGACCGCCAGGGCGCGCCTCACCCGCGCTCCCGGGCCCAGCGCGACATCGCGCGGCTCGCCATCGGTTTGGCGAGCCCGTAGCCCTGCGCGGCCACGCAGCCGAGCGCGCGGGTGAAGTCGAGCGTCGCCTGGTCCTCGACGCCGACGGCGACGAGCGCGATGCTCCGTTCGCGAGTGCGGTCCGCGATGGCGTGCGCGATCTCGGCCGCTGGCGCCTCGGTGACCGCGCGACCGGTGATCTCGCGGCCGAGCTTCGCTGTCTCGAGCGGCCACTTGGTGACAGCCTCGAGCTGCGCGACGCTCGTCACGTCGTCCAGCGCGATCGGGATGCCGCGCGCGCCGAGCTCACGCACGCCTGTGCTCGACGCCTCGTCCGTCTCATCGGCACGGATCTCGGCAGTGAAGGTGGACGTGCCCGCCGTCATCTGCAGCGTTCGATCGAGAAGACGCACGAAGCGCGGATCGCGCAGGTCGGTCGCCGCGATGTTGACGGCCACGGTCAGTTTGAGGCCGTCACGGCGCCATACGCTGGCCTGGAGGAGCGCCTCGCGCATGACCCACGCGGTGAGGTCGTGCATCAGCCCTTCCCGTTGGGCCGTCGGAAGGAATGCCTGCGGCGGCAGGAGTCCCTTCTGCGGGTGTTTCCACCGCACGAGCGCCTCGACCGCGCGCACGGACTTCCCGTCGATCGCGAAGATCGGTTGGTAATGGAGCTCGAGCTCGTTTTGTGTGATCGCGCGCGCGAGCTCGAAGCCAACTTCGCTGGTCACTCTTCCCTCGACGGGTCATCCACTTGCGCCGCGTTCCACAGCGTCGCCTCGGCCGGCGGCGTGCGACCCACGTGGCGGTAGGCGTGCTCGGTGACGACGCGGCCGCGCATCGTGCGTTTCAGGTAGCCCTCCTGCATCAGGTAGGGCTCGTACACGTCCTCGATCGTCTCGGTGTCCTCGCTGAGCGCAGCGGCGAGGGTCTCGAGCCCGACCGGGCCGCCGGAGAACCGATCGATGATCGCGGTGAGAAGCCTGCGGTCGACGGCATCGAGGCCCTTCTCGTCGACCTCGAGCATCACCAGCGCCTCGCGCGCGACCGCCAGCGTGACCCGCCCGTCGTGCCGGACCTGCGCGAAGTCGCGCACGCGCTTGAGCCAGCGGTTCGCGATCCGCGGCGTGCCGCGCGATCGGCGCGCGATCTCGCGCGCCGCGGCAGGTTCGATCTCGATCTCGAGGATGCGCGCCGACCGTGTCACGACCTTCTCGAGTGACTCCACGTCAAGGTGGTCGAGCTTGTACGTCGCGCCGAAACGGTCGCGCAGCGGTGACGAGAGCCGGCCGATGCGGGTCGTCGCGCCGACCAGCGTGAAACGCGGTAGTGGAAGTCGCAGGGTGCGTGCTCCCGGGCCTTTGCCGATCACGATGTCCAGCTGATACACGTCCATCGCGGGGTAGAGGACCTCCTCCACGACGCGCGGCAGACGATGGATCTCGTCGATGAACAGCACTTCGCCGGGCTGGAGGTTGGTCAGTATCGCGGCCAGGTCCCCCGCCCGCTCGATCGCGGGGCCGCTCGTGATGCGGATCGGAACGCCGAGCTCGTGCGCAATGACGTTGGCGAGCGAGGTCTTGCCCACACCCGGTGGTCCGTGCAGCGCGACGTGGTCGAGCGGCTCGCCGCGGCCCTTGGCGGCCTCGATGAGGATCCGCAGCTGACCCTTGACCGTGTCCTGGTTGATGTATTCGTCGTCGGAGAGTCGCTGGGGCCGCAGCGTCGCCTCGAGCGACCGCTCGCGGTCCTCGCGCACGCCGGGCGTCACATCGCGCGGCTTCTTTCCGTTGCCCGGTCTCGCGCCGCCGTCCGTCACGCGAGAGCCCGCCGCACTGCCGCGGCGATCCGCTCTGTGGCGGTCGCGCGTGGCACGAATTCGGCCTCGCTCGCGCTGCGCGCTTTCAGCTCGACCTGGTCCTCCTTCAGCGTGCGCTTCGACACCGTCGCGCGGAAGGGGATCCCGATGAGATCGGCGTCCGCGAACTTCACACCCGCGGTCTCCTCGCGGTCGTCGTACAGCACCTCGACCCCCGCGTGCTCAAGGTCCGCGACAAGGGCCTCGGCGGCCGTGCGCACCGTCTCGTCGTTCGAGGGAAGAGCGATGACGTGGACCTGGTACGGTGCGACGGCGATCGGCCAGAGGATGCCCTTCTCGTCGAAGTTGGTCTCGATGATCGTCTGGACCGCGCGACCGACCCCTATGCCGTAGCTCCCGAACATCAGCGGCTTGTGGGTGCCGTCCTCTGCGAGGTAGGTCCCCTTCATCTTGTCCGCGTAGTACGGCCCGAACTTGAAGATATTGCCCACCTCGACACCGCGCCGGATGGCGAGTGCGCTTCCGCACTTCGGGCATGCGTCGCCCTCGCGCACATCATGCACATCGACACGCTCGCCCTTGAAGTCACGCCCGAGCACGACGTCCCGAAGGTGCGCGTCTTTCCTGTTGGCACCGGCAACATAGCCACGACCGTCAACGGACGCGTCGACGAGCGTCCGCGCGCGCAGCCCCACCGGACCGACGAAGCCGGGTACGCCGCCGGCCGAAGTGAAGTCGGCTTCTGTCGCGAACTTGACGTCTGGCGTCGTGAGCACCTTGCGCAGCTTCGGTTCGTTGAGCTCGCGGTCACCTGGGAGCACGACGGCGACCACGTTCCCCGCAGCGTCTCGCATCAACAGCGTCTTGAGGAACGCCTCCGGCGGCTGCTTCAGCGAGGCCTGTAGCGCCTCGATGCTCGTCGTCCCCGGCGTCGCGATCTCGCTCGCGGCCGGCCCGCCCTGCACGTGCTCACTGGTGTCGGCACGCCGAGTCGCCTTTTCCATGTTCGCCTTGTAGTCGCACTTCGAGCAGATCGCGATGCGGTCTTCACCCACCTCGGTGAGCACCTGGAACTCATGAGCGACGTCGCCGCCCATGTTTCCCGTATCTGACTCGACGCTGATCGCCTCGAGTCCCATACGGGCGAACGCTCTGCCATACGCGCCATGCTGCGACCAGTACGAGCGATCGAGACCTTCCCAGTCCTTGTCGATCGAATATGCGTCCTTCATCACGAACTCGCGCACGCGGAGAAGTCCGGCGCGCGGTCGCTGCTCGTCGCGGCCCTTCTCTTGAAAGTGGTAGACCATCGCGGGCAGCTGCCGATACGAGAGGATCTCGTTCCGGGCGTGATGCATCACGAGTTCCTCGTGCGTGTAAGCGATCATGTAGTCGTGTCCGCCGTGATCGCGGGTACGGAACGTCACCGGCTCCAGCGTGTCCCAGCGACCCGTCTCCTTCCAGTACTCGGCAGGCGTGATGACCGGCAGTCGGATCTCCTGTGCGCCGATGCGGTCCATCTCTTCGCGGATGATCTGCTCGACCTTCCTGGCGACTCGGAAACCGAGCGGGAGCCAGGTGTACAGGCCGGAGGCGAGCGGGCGCGCGATCGCCGCGCGCAACATCAACCGGTGTCCGGGCGTCTGCGCATCCGCAGGCGCCTCTCGCAGGGTGCGTCCGAATAGCGTCGACTGTCTCATGGGGTCAACTCCGAGGGTCGTATTTTGGCCGCGCGAGTGCGTGCCGGCGCCTGTGCGGCGCCGGCTAGCGCGGGATTCGGTACGTGGACCCTCGTGAACGCATCGCGCGAATAGTACCCGCCTCGCGTCCTCAGATGTGCTCGAGCAGCTCCCACACCCGAGCCTGCACGCGGTCGGGCGCCTTGATGCGCGGCGTCCAGCGGCGCGCGACGACGATGTCTTGATCGCGCCAGCGCGCCTCGAGCACCGCAAGCATCGCGAGGGCCGGCGCGCGCTCGCGCTCGTACCAGTCCTTGATCTCGCCGCGGGCCTTCGGGAGCCGGCGCTGGAACTTCTCGACGCGCACGTGCAGCTCGTCGTCCGGGAATCGCTGCCGGTCCATGTCGATGCCGTCGACGAAGGCAACGTCGATCAGCTCGGCGTCGCGAAAGTCGTTGGCCCGGAACTCGTTGCGCCGGCGCGGCGGATCCATCCGCTTGGCCTCCGCGCTGGAGGGCGCGCCATAGAAGGTCAACCCGACCAGCGGACCGGCGAACCGGCAGCCGATGAACTCCGCAGCGGTCATCTCGCTGCTCTCGAGACGCGCGTCGTCGAACGTGCACCGCTCGAAGCGTGACTGGCCCAGGGGCGCACGCCGGAGGTCGGCGCCGTCGAAGCGGCAGTCGCGGAAGACGCTGCGCGGCAGCGCGACGAACATCGGCGCCAGCCGCCGATCGAGCTTCAGCCCGCGGAAGTCGCAGCGATCGAAGAGGCAGCCGCCCAGCGTGAATTTGTCGAAGCGCGCGCTGCGGAAGTCGACCGATGTGATCGTCGCGCGGTGCAGCGCGACGACTCGTTCGTCGTCGGGCTGCTTAGGTTCGCTGTCCGGCTGGGACACTGCGCCCCGGTGTGAGCTGACCTTCGTGGGTCAGCTTCGGAGCCTTCTGCGAGTACGGCTCCTTGCCGTTCTCGACGAGGATCTTGTCGATCTCGGCCAGCAGCGCGTCCATGAGCTGGTCCTCCGGATAGACGCCAACGACCTTGCCCTTGCGGAAGATCGCGCCCTTGCCGACGCCGCCGGCGATCCCGACGTCGGCGTCCTTCGCCTCGCCGGGTCCGTTGACCTCGCAGCCCATGACCGCGACCTTCATCGGCGTGGGCAGCGCGCGAAGGCGCTCCTCGGCGACCTTCGCAAGCGGGATGAGGTCGATGTCCGCGCGGCCGCACGACGGGCAGGCCACGAGCGTGAGTCCCTGGTCGCGCAGACCGAGCGACTTGAGGATGTCGAACCCGGCCGTGACTTCCATGACCGGATCCTCCGAGAGCGACACGCGGATCGTGTCGCCGATGCCCTCGTACAGGAGGACGCTCATGCCGGCGGTCGAGCGGATCGACCCGGCGACGAGCGTGCCGGCCTCGGTGACGCCGAGATGGAGCGGGTACGGCACCGCTTTCGCCAGGCGACGGTACGCCGCGACCATCGTCGGAACGTCGAACGCCTTCACGCTCACGACGATGTCGTCGAAGTCGAGGTCCTCGAGGATCTTGATCTCAGAGAGGGCGAGGTCGACCATCCGCTGCGACTCGTCGCGCACGTCCCCGGGCTGGCGGTCGCCGATCGAGCCGTGGTTCACGCCGATCCGGATCGGCGTCCCCTGGATCTTCGCGCGCTTCACGACCTCACGCACGCCGTCTTTGTTGTGGATGTTGCCCGGGTTGAGGCGCAGCTTGTGCACCTTCGCGTCGAGCGCCATCAGCGCGAGCTTGTAGTCGAAATGGATGTCCGCGACGATCGGGAGGATGCTGCGGCGAACGATCTCCTTCAGCGCTTCGCCGGCGCGCTTGTCGGGGACCGCGACGCGCGCGATCTCGCAGCCGACTTCCTGCAGGCGCTCGATCTGGCGGATCGTGGCGTCGACGTCATGCGTGAGGGTCGTGCACATCGACTGCACCGAAACGGGCGCGCCGTCGCCGACCGCCGTTCCGCCGACCCACACCCGCTTTGACTTCCGCCGGGGCCGCGGTCCGACGCGGTCTTCGGGGAGGTTCAGATCGATGCTCATCGGCGTGCTCACGACATCAAGTGTACGTTCGTCACATTGCTTCACATGTGAGACAGCGTGAAACGTAGCCCTGGCGAGACAGTCGTTTGGCGCTCGGTCGATCGGGACAAACGCATCGTGCAGACGGCTCTTCCCTGGACCGTCGTGCGGCACGACGAGCAGGGCATCGTCCTGTTCATGCCACCAGGGACCAGCTGGCGCGTGCGGACCGGAAGGTACGGCGGCCCACGCGACCGCATGCTGCTCGAGTGGGACGGCGGCTACGCCGAGCGCATCTGGACGGATACGAACGCCGTGATGTTCCACCGGTTCGGCGACGCGCACTCTTTCTGGCTCGCGCGCGACAACACCACGCTCCGCCTCGCGTGGTGGTACGTGAATCTCGAGGAGCCGTGGCGCGAGACGGCGATCGGGTTCGACTCGCGCGACAACATCCTCGACCGGTACGCGGGTCCGGACGGCGAGTGGCACTGGAAGGACGAGGACGAGCTCGCCTGGGAGATCGAGCAGGGCCTGGTCCCGCCGGAGCGAGAGACGGAGCTGCGCGTGGAGGGCGAGCGCGCGCTGGAACGCTTCCGCCGGCGCGATCCCCCACTCGACGATGATTGGCTCGCCTTCCGGCCCGATCCGAGCTGGCCCGTCGCGGTCCTGCCTGAGGGCTGGCGCGATCTCGAGCCGCGGCTGCGCTAAGGGCTCGCGCCGCTACGCACTTGCTCCGGTGTAGCTCCGAAGGCCCCAGCGCCACAGCGCGCTCGCGAAGCCAACTGCGAGTACGGTGCCGACCCCGAGCAACGCGACGGCGACGGCGTCCATGCGTCCTGCGATGACGTTCGCCGGCGCGGTGACCGCGATCCCGATCGGAACGATCGTGCTCAGGGACACGCGCAGCCAGAGCGGATAGACGTCGACCGGGAACCGTCCCGCCTCCGTGAACGCCCAGAAGATCGCGAGCAGGTTCTCGACGCGCACGAACCAGAAGGCGAGCGTGACGAGTCCGAGCAGCAGTGAGTAGACGAGCATGATCCCGAACAGCAGCGACAGCACGAAGAGCAGTGCGGGGCCGACGCCGATCTCCGCACCGACCTGCACCAGTCCGAAGATGACCACGGCGAGTCCGAGGGCCAGGTCAGCGGCGCGCACGACACGGAGATGCCGCGTGCTCACGAGGAACTGCACGTTCACCGGTTTGAGCAGATGAAAGTCGAGCGTGCCCGCACGGACGTGCTCCATGAGACGCTCGAACGATGGGGAGAACACGAGGTTCACTCCGCCCTGGATCATGTAGTACACGCCCAGCAAGACGATCATCTGCGGCAACGTCCAGCCGTTCATGGTGGTCGTGTGCTGGAACATGACCAGTACCGCCGCGATGCTGGTGCCGATCACGAGGAACATTTCGACGATGCTCAGGTAGAAGTTGCCTCGGTACTCCATCTCGAATTGGAACTCGGACGAGGCGAAGGCCCGGAACATCCGCAGGTAACGGATCATCAGGCGCCCACCGCGCTGTACTCGCGAAGTCCGGCGCGCCACGCGAACCGGAAGGCGACGATCGTGAGCCCTAGCCACACCGCCTGACCGACGAGGTACAGGAAGCAGCGCTCGAGCGTCACGCCGCCACGCAGTATCTCCGCGGGGACCGCGAGGATGTACGCGAAGGGCAGCGCATACGACACGACCTGCATCCATTCCGGCATGAGTGCCAGCGGCGCTATCTGACCCGCGAAGATGAAGGCCGTGCGCTGGAACAGCGTGTTCACGGTATTGATGCGCTGCAGCCAGAACGTCGCTGTGGCGACGACCCAGCCGAGCATGAACGACAGCGCCGCGGCGAGGACGATGCTGGGTACGAAGAGCACCAGGTGCCACCACTCGCCGCTCCACCGCACGTTGAAGGTGAGTGCCACGATCACGAGCACGAGGCACAACGGCAGCAGCGTGGTGATCTTGAAGACCAGGTTCTCGACCACCGAGTAGTGGAGCGGATGAAGCGGACGGAGAAGCTTCGGCGAGAGACGGCCCTGCCTGATCTCGAATTCGAACTCGAACGAGTTCCATGCGATGCAGAGGTGGTTCACGATCGTGAGCGCGATGTAGTACGCGGCGAAGTCACTGGCGGAGTAGCCGCCGACGCTGCCTCCTTGCGCCGTCGCGACCGCCGTCCACGCGGCGAGGAAGATGACCGGCCGGATGATCGAGAACAGCATCCAGAGCAGCGCCTGGATGCGGTACTGCGCGGCGGCCTGGATCTGCGCGACGAGCAGCTGGCGGTAGATCCTGATCATGCAGTCGCCTCCACCAGCGGACGCTCCGATGCGAATACCTTGTCGATGACCTCCTCGATCGGCGGGTCCTCGACGCTGATGTCGGCCAGCTGGTCTCCGAGCTCGCGCACCAGCCGCGCCGTGCGGTCACCGGCCTGCGCGCGTGGGACGTGGATCGTCGCGATGTTGTCGTTGCTCGACACGACATCGCCGAACGCGGCCAGATCCCCCACCTCGCCCCGCAGAGTCACGGTGATGCGCTTGTACGGCGCCATCCGCTCGGCGAGGTCCGCGAGCGCACCGTCGTACAGGAGCACGCCGCGGTGGATGACGATGACGCGGCGGCACAGCGCCACGACGTCGTCCATGTAGTGGCTGGTCAGGAGGATCGTCGCGCCGCTGCGCTGGTTGTACTCGGCGACGAAGCGGCGGATGCGGCCCTGCATCGAGATGTCCAGGCCGAGCGTGGGCTCGTCGAGGAACGCGACGCCCGGAGAGTGCAGGAGGCCGGCGGCGAACTCCACCTTCATGCGCTCCCCCAGCGACAGCCCGCGCACCGGCTTGTGCAGCAGCGGCTGGAGCTCGAGCAGTTCGGTGAGCTCGTCGAGCGTGCGCTTGTACTGGGCGTCCGGGATCGCGTAGATCTCCTTCAGCACGAGGAACGAGTCGGCGGCCGGGATGTCCCACACCAGCTGCGAGCGGTTGCCCATCAGGAGCGTCATGCCGCGGAGGAACTTGCCGTCCCGGCGCCAGGGGACGTGCCCCAGCACCGACGCCTCGCCGCCGGTCGGATGGAGCAGACCGGAGAGCATCTTGAGTGTCGTCGTCTTCCCCGCGCCGTTGGGGCCGAGGAAGCCCACGACCTCACCCGGGTCGATATGGAACGTGATGCCGTCCACCGCGAGCACCTCGCGGTAGCGGCGCTTGACGAGAGAGCGGAACGTCGCGGCCAGACCGGTCTCGCGTTCGGTGACGCGGTAGACCTTTCGGAGCGCGCGCACGTCGACGACCGGCGTTTCCACGAAGCGTCGAGGGTAGCGGAGACGCGGAGGGTCACAATCTCGTAGGTGACATTCGCGAGCTACATGGAGCTGGCCGAGGCCACGCGCGCGAAGATCGATGCGGGCGACGGGGCTGCCGCGCTGGCGATCCTCGCCGGCGCCGAGGCGACTCTTCCGCTGCACGCCGGTCACATCTACTCGTGGCGAGCCGCATTACTGGCCGAGCTCGGACGCGCGAACGACGCGCTCGATGCATTGGACGCAGCACTCGCCGCCGGCTGCCGCTACAAGGCCGAGTGGCTTCGCGACGATCGACGGCTGGCACCCCTGCTGGGCCTCGCGCGATTTGACGACATCGTCGACCGTGCGGCGTCACGCCACGAACGCACGCAAGCCGATGCTCGACCCCAGCTCGAGGCGTTCATACCAACGACAGCGCGACCAGCGTCCGGCTATCCGACCCTGATCGCGCTCCATGGCAACAACAGCAACGTCGGGCAGACCGAGCCCTTTTGGAAGTCGGCGACCGAGCTCGGCTGGCTCGTCGCGCTTCCGCAGTCGGGCGAGATCGGCGCGAGCCCCAACTCTTTCACCTGGAACGACCGCGACAGGACGCTTGCTGAGGTCGAGCAGCATCTTCAGGACCTCCGCGCACAGTCATTGGTCGACGAGCGGGCGGTCGTGCTGGCGGGATTCTCGATGGGTGGGCTGCAGGCGCTCGCGCTCGTAATCACGCGACGCTTCAAGGCGCGCGGCGTGCTGTCGGTGGGCGCGTATCTGCCGCACATCCGCGAGTTTCGCCCGCTGATCGAATCCGGAAGCGCGGCCGGCGTTCGCTTCTACATCGTTGTTGGCGAGATAGACCCAAGCTATGACGGTGCGAAGCAACTGGCAGTGGAGCTGGAGCGCGCAGGGGTCGACGCGGTGCTCGACGCGCGCGCGGATCTCGGTCACGCCTACCCGCCGGACATGGACGAAACGCTACGTCGCGCGTTGACGTTCATCGGAAATCCGTCGCAGGTCGCGACTCGCTAGACGAACCTCGGGCTAATCGAGCAGCCGCGCGCGGATGCGCTCGATGTCCGCTTCGGAGAGACCCGCACGCGTGAGGTACGCCTTCGCGCCGCCGTGGCGCATCCGAAGATGCGCGAGCGTCGCGAGCATCGTCTCGGCCCGCGCGTCGTAGGAGCGCTCGACGCGCGCACGCGCCTCGTCGTCCGGCGCGGCGGCGAGCGCCGCCGCGAGCTCGGCCGCGAGATTCTCCATGGACAGCGAGTAATCCGAGGCGATGTCGGCCTCGGAGACACCGACGAGCGACAGCAACAGCGCGACGGCAATGCCGGTGCGGTCCTTGCCGGCAAGACAGTGGATGAGCACGCCGCCCGGCACAGCGTTCGCGACCGCGCGTGCCATCGCCGCGATCTGCTCGGCGCGGCGATCGATCACCATGCTGTCGCGTTCGGTGCGGGTGCGAGCGACCGGGTCCATCTCGCGCCAGAGCTGCTCGCTCTGCTGCGGGATCAGCAGGTAATCGACGCCGTGCTCGTGCCAGATCGGATCGGGGTCCCGCTCGACCTCCGCCGGCGTGCGAAGGTCGATCACGGTCCGTACGCCGTGAGCGACGAGCGCGGTGCGACCGCCGTCGCTGAGGCGACAGAGCTGGTCGGAACGGACGAGCGCCCCAC